>NZ_JBKWAE010000002.1:277306-286027 GCF_046974225.1 Hominenteromicrobium sp.
ATTAAACGCTTAACTTCCAATTTGCAGAAGCTGTCTGCAAATCGACCAGCCTATGATAGAGGCCATTTTCTTTCATAAGTTCTTCGTGAGTTCCGTTTTCGGCTACAATACCATCTGACAATACAACGATGTTATCGGCAGCTTCCACCGTCCTCATTCTGTGAGCGATTATAAGAACTGTCTTGCCTTTTACCAGCCTGGATATTGCGTTTTGAATTTCAGTTTCGTTATCTACATCAAGAGAAGCAGTAGCTTCATCCAGAAGAATAACAGGAGCGTCTTTCAAAAGAGCACGTGCGATAGAAAGGCGCTGGCACTCACCGCCAGATAGTGTTGAACCATTTTCTCCGATCACCGTCTGATAGCCGTCCGACAATTTTGAAATAAATTCATCACACTGCGCTGCTTTAGCTGCGGCAATCACTTCTTCATCCGTTGCGTCCTTTTTACCGACACGAATATTTTCCATGATGGTGTTATTAAACAGCACAACATCTTGAAAAACGATAGAGAAGTTTTTCATCAACATGGTTGAATTTAGCGGAGCAATATCGGTTCCGCCCAACAGTATTCTTCCTCCGTCCAGAGGATAAAATTTGGCTGCCAGTTTTGCGACTGTACTTTTGCCGCCGCCGGACGGGCCAACCAATGCAGTGACCTGTCCCTGTTTTGCAGTAAACGAAACATCCCTCAGTACCGGTTTGCCCTTTTCGTAAGAAAACTGGACATGATCGAATGTAATATCGTACCCGTTTGTATGGATATTCTTCTCACCGGTTTCTTCCGGGTATTCCTCTATTTCTTTCAAGCGGTTCACCTGAAGCTGTACAGAAAACAGCTCTGCCATATTTGACATCGCCCCGGAAAGCGGATCGTACAGGCGGGAGGCAGCAATCAAAAACAGAATATAGGTAAACAGAGAGGTATCTCCACTTACCACAAGACTATTACCTACTACAATCACCGTTGCCAAACCGAGCCGTAAAAACATCTGGCCGGTTGTCAGCAGACTTGCCGTTGTCATTTCGGATGAAATCTGTGCTTTTTCCGCAGCATCCATCTTTGCGTCCAATTTGCGAAGATAATCTTCTTCCTGATTGCAAGCCTTTATATCCTGTACGGTTTCCAAACATTCCTGAATGCCTTCTGCAAGCTCCAGTCTTGCGTTCATGTGCTTTTTGCTGAGTTTTTCCTGCCATTTCCGTGACAGAATAACGATTGCAAATGAAATCGGAGCTACCCAAAGAAGAGCCAAACCCATTTGCCAGTTGAAAATCAGCAGGCCGATACAAACAATCCCCGTAGAGATAACTGCTCCAAAGAATTGTGGAACCGTATGAGAAAATGCGTGTTCAAAGTTTGCACAGTCGCCCATAATTGTGCTTGTCAGGTCAGCAAGATCACGCTGGTGGAAGAAGGTCAGCGGAAGGGTACGCAATTTTTCCGCAAGCCCGATACGCCGCCTTGCGCTTTCATCATACGTCCCGAGATATGTCGCGGTGTACTGGCAATAATGAAAAATAAAAACAACAGCTAAAATCACAATTCCAATCACAGTGTAAACGGCGGCACTGATCTCTGGCGCACTCGCTCCCAAAACAGGCGCAAGAAGCTGATTGAGGACGATAGCCAGAAGAATAACAGGAAACATAAGGCTGATATTGGCCAGCACCGAATAAACGATCCCTTTTAACAGGTCTTTTGCACCCTGATCGCTTAACGCATACTTCTTTTTTAACGCCTTAATCATGCTGCTCATCCTCCTTTCCGACCTTCCAGGCAATCGAGGTCTGGTAATCCTTCCACATAGAAGAATAAATACCATTTAAGGCTACCAATTCTTCATGCGTACCTCTTTCTGCAATCTGCCCCTCCTTGAACACCAGGATAAGGTCTGCGTCTTGTATCGTAGAGAGCCGGTGGGCAATCATCATAACCGTTTTGTTTTGGGTCAGCCGCTCAAAAGCGAGCTGTATCTGATGTTCATTTTCGGCATCTGCAAATGCTGTGGCTTCATCCAGTACAATAATAGGGGCGTCTTTTAAAATTGCCCTTGCAAGAGCAATCCTTTGATTTTCACCTCCTGAGAGATATGTGCCTCCTGTTCCAACGAGCGTATCAAGCCCATCCGGGAGGCGGTCAATAATATCTTTGCATTGTGCTTCATCAGCCGCTCTCAAGACTTCTTCCCTGGTAGCGTCCGGGCGGGCCGCCTTAATATTATTCATCAAGGTGTCCTTGAACAGACAGGTATTCTGAAACACGAAAGCAACTCTTTTCATCAGTTCCTGCTTCTCAATATTGCGTACATTCACGCCGCCAATCGTAACGGAACCTGACTGAACATCATAAAATCGGGGAATGAGGCTTGCCGCTGTACTTTTACCGCTGCCGGAGGCACCAACAAGCGCCACTGTTTTTCCTGTCGGAACCTCAAAGCTGATATGGTCTAAGGCCTTCTCTTTGGCCCCTGGATAGGCGAAGGAAACATCCGAAAACACAATCGAAGCATCTGCCGGGATCAGGGGATGTTCCGGCTCCTTCAAGGGCTTTTCCTGCAAAATTTCATCCACCCGGCTGACTGCACTTTTAGCCGCCATAAGCTGCTCGCTGGCAAACATGATACGGTTCATCATAGTTGCACAGACCGGAGTAAACAAACTGTAAAACAGAAAATCCAGCACAACATTTTCATAAGCCGCCTGGCCGCTGACCCCGGACAAAATAAACATGGCGACTGGAATAAGAAAAACAAATGTGCCGTTCAGTGTTACTGTAAATCCCGTAAGAGGAATACGGCATTTTAAGGCATACCCGGAAGCAAATTTTTCGTATTCTTCTATTGCAGCGTGAAAGTTTTTGAAGGAATAAATAGTTTGCTGAAATACTTTTACAACAGGAATACCGCGAATATATTCCACAGCTTCTTTATTCATTGTTTCCAGTGCAGTCATATACTTGCCCATAAACTGCGCATTATCTCCACCCATCATCTGTTTGAGAAAGATGACACTGATTCCCATAGGTATCAGGCAGCAAATTCCCAGCCGCCAGTCAAAAAGGAAAATCAAAATAATAACGGCAACCGGCATAACTGCGGCTCCGGTCAGATCGGGAAGCTGATGGGCCAGAAATCCTTCTGTAAGCCCTGCATTATCATCAATGATGTTTCTGAGCCGTCCGCTTGCATTTTGGCTGAAATACCCCAACGGCAGCGTCACGATATGATGAATTGCAGATTTTCTCATATTGGTGGCTGTACGAAACGCCGCCAGATGAGTACAGTTCAGGGCGATAAAATAAATTAAAATGCTTGCCGCTGCAAACACAACCGCCATCCACGCATAATGGGCGCTCCCCGTTGCAAGAGATATATCCCCGGCAGCAAAAGCCTGGATTAAATCGCGGATGACGAGCCAAATGCAAACAAAAGGCAGCATAGATAAAATGGTACTGATTCCGGAGAGAACACATCCCAAAACAGTCAAAACATGGAATTTCCCTGCATATCCGAACATTCTGGACAGTTCTCCATTTTTTTGCTTCTCCATAAGCAAGTCTCCTTTCGCAATAATAGACGGGTTAGCATTTTATAACCCGTCTATTATCATAAAATCATTCGGTTGTTTTTGCCACTCCATACAGAGCGTATCTATCCAATCGGACACATAATTCATTGACACATAAGGCAGGAGTATAAGCGGGACAAATTTTCCTGTAACGGAAATGTTTCTACATGACCTTCATCAACGAAATGCAGAACCCGATTGCAAGTCATAGCGGCAAATTCATAATCGTGGGTAATGATTAAAATGGTCTTTCCTTTTTGCGCCAGAGCTTTCAAATGCTCCGATATTCTCATCATATTTTTGAAATCAAGACCGCTGGTAGGCTCATCCAAAATCAAAACGGGGGTATCTATCCAATCCGATACTGCGAGAGTGAGTCGTTGTTTCTGCCCGCCGGAAAGAGTAGCGGGATGCCGTTCTTTCCATTCAAACAAGCCATATAGTTTTAGCAGATCATCGCGTTGCTCCTGGGTACTGCCTTTTCCGTTTAATAGCAGTTCTTCTTCTACGCTGTCCCCAAACAACTGGCAATCTGTATTTTGCATAACAAAGTAGGCAAAATTCTTCCGTTTGCCTTTAGATACCTTTGTCCCGTTATATATGACCTGACCCTCTTTTTCCTTTTGCATACCACAAAGAATATTCGACAAAGTAGTTTTTCCTATTCCGTTATGGCCTACAATCGCAATCAGATCACCAGCATACGCCTGAAAAGATACATCATGGAAAACCGGATGTTTGCGATAGGAAAACGCCAAATCCTTTACCTCCATCGTCATATCTTTTTCTTTTACAGGGGAAATATCTACTTCAATATGGTGCAAATCTGCCGCTCGTATTCCTATGGCTCGTCTTTTTTCTTCTGGAATAGAGCGCAGTTCTCCCGCCGTCCATTCTTCTTTTATGCTCCCGTTTTCCATATAGAGAAAACGGTCTGCAAGGTCAGTAAGATAATAAAGCCGGTGTTCAGCAACAATGATTGTGTGGCCTTCCGCTTTAAGTCCACCCATCAAATTTTTAAGCGCCTCAACGGAATACATATCCAAATTGGCCGAAGGTTCATCAAACACATAAATATCCGGATCAACAGCATTGACGGATGCCACCGCTATTTTCTGTTTTTCCCCGCTGGACATCGGATAAATTTCTTTCCCTCGCAGCATATCTCCGTTAATACGCTTGATTGCACTTGAAACCCGCCTATCCAATTCTTCATACGGAACGCCATAATTTTCACACCCAAACGAAATCTCATCCTCTGTAATACTGGCAAAAAACTGGCTCTTTGGATCTTGAAAGATTGAACCTACTTTTTTCCCGATTTCATACAGAGGATATTCCGATATGTTGCGTCCCAACAGTGTGATGCGCCCTTTCAGTGTCCCTTCGTAAAATTGTTCGCCTAACCCGTTTACCAATCGTGTTAAAGTTGTCTTTCCGCAGCCGCTCCCTCCAGTCAGAACAAGAAACTCGCCCTCTTTTACATCGAGGCTGATATGATGGATACTATCTGTTTCGGCTCCCGGATATTCAAAAGATACATCTTTAAACTGGATAACGGATCGCCTTGCTTTATCATTTACCATTATGCTACCGTCCTTTCCAGCACAAAATAGAATGCAGTTACACAAACAGCAATCACGCACATAATCCAATCTCTTTTTTGAAATTCTATTTTTCTGCGGCAGGTATGTTTCCCAGGATTGGAAATCCCCCTGCTTTCAGCAGAAGCGGCAAGTTCTTCGGCTATTCTGGATGAACGGAAAATAACAGGCGTAACAATATACTCCATTGCGTCCAGAGGGTGTTTCCATGACAACAGCTTTCGCAGTCGAAGGGAGGAAAACACATCAGAAAATTCACTGCGCACAGTAGGGAAGAAACGCAGCATGAAGGTTACGGGCAGGGCAATTCCATTAGGCGCGTGGATTTTCTTAAAAACTGCTACAACTTCTCCCGGCGGCATACCAATCACGGGCTGCGCAGCCATAACCATCATCAAAATACGCAGCACCATGAACAGGAACATTTCCGGCATAAGAATGGTAATGCCCTGTCCTCCTGAAAGCAACCTCAACACGATAAAAATACCGCAGACGATCAAATATTTTATTGTCTGCCTGCCAAAGCCCTGAATAATCAGATACACGCTCAAAACGCCAAAAAGTGTGTATATCAAAATGTCGCTTGTGAGCACCGCCACAAGCGACATAGTGAGAACTATGACAAGCAATTTGGTTCGAAAATCAAATTTCATGCTCATAGTTTATTTAATCGCACCACTCTTTCTGAAGTGCTTCACAATCAGTTTGTTACTAATCATGCAGCCAAGGACGGCCAGGATAGCGGTGACAGCCAGGCTCAAAAGGACGTACTTCGGATCGGTGTAATACTGGGTCTGAACCTGAACCTGCTGCTCGCTGACGCCGGTGGCAAGAAATGCGTCTTTGAAAAACCAAATTTCTGACATACCATGTGCAGCGCGAACCAGTGCCGTGATTACCCACGAAATAGACACACGCTTAATGTCATGGTAGGCATCCTTTCCGCACATGGAAAGCTCTGCGATGATACCGCCGCCCAAAAACCACGGAATCATAAATGGCCCCATCATCAATCCGGCGATAATCGCCCACATGATATTGTAGACAAGAGCGGGGCCATGCTTGCCGACTTTCATGCACATATAAACATAGAACGGTGCGAGGATAAGTGCCGCACCAGCGGCGTTAAAAATCATGGAATAGAACAGTGAAGCGCCGGTCAGGATCGAATAGACCATAAATACAACGAACATGACCGCACAGAAGATACCGATGATTGCCGCGTCTTTGACAGTGTACTTGTTACCTGTCGATTTTTCATTTTCCATTTGGAAATCCTCCTTTGTCTTGCAGAAAGTTAGCAACGTCTAACCCGCTATTCAAAAAACAGGCCAGCTTCAAGCGGTCTTTCTGCTTTTATCTGACAAAGGATATTCTAATACAGCTCAGATTTCTTCGCCACTCCATACGGACCCGCTTCTATCCAAACGGACACTCTTTCTGAATTCCGTTGGAGAGCTGCCATACGTTTCTTTGAAGGCAGAAGTGAATTTATTCGGATTTTCATATCCGATTTTACTTGCAATCTCCGTTACTGACGACTCGGTTTCCAGCAACAATTTTTTGGCGACTTGAAGCCGATAGGTACGAAGATAAGAATAGACAGAGGTTCCATAGACGCCTCGAAAGCACTTTTTCAATGCTGTTGTAGAAATCTCGAATTTCTGGGAAAGCTGTTCAATCGTATGATGTGCTGTCAAGTCCTCCGTAATATAGGACGCTACTGCTTTAATCAATGCGACCTGATTTTGATTGAAATAATCCGTCTGTAAAACTTCTTCTGCCGTATTGAGATCACTTAAGAACAGAAGCAGTTCCAGCATTTTGACTTTCATGTATCCTGGTTTTCTTTTTTCCCGGACATGATAGAGTTCCGAAAAAATATGTTCAATAGACGGATTGGCCCGCATGATGCAGCAACGGTTTCCTTCGCAAATATATTTTTGTATGTAGTGCAAATCAATATTCAATAGCTCCATGATTTGCCGTATTTCCGGCAGCAATTCATCCAGATTGATGACGATAGAAATACCGTGATAGTGGTTCAGTGGAAAACACGAATTTGACTTTTTCTTCATCATGGAGCTGATCGACAAATCGCCTTCCGCCATATAGCAGCAACTATTTTCACCAAAGCTACACTCAAAACGTCCTATCAGACAATGGTTAATCTCTATCATGTTTTTAGCTGTGGCTTGATTTTGATTGCAATATCCCATGTGCATATCGTTATAGTAAAGCTCAATACCAGAAAAAACCTGATAGACTGTAATGCGTCCATGCCCTGTTTCATTTGACAGCCGAAAAATTTTACAGTCCTGCCGTAGTTCATCTTCTTCGAGAGAGCCGTATAACTTTGTCCCTTCAAATTCGTCTGGCAATTCAGACCGCAATAATACTTCAATCGTACCAGAGAGTGCTTGTTTTTCATAGGTCAGCACCACCAATGCCTCCTTTTGGCTCATTATAACTAATTACCATTAAGTATATGTGATAATTTCTCCTGTGTCAAATTTTGATGAACGCCCATGCTATTAAAGATTTTTAGATGAAAATAGCCAAAATCTCCGTTTCAAATTGTAGTATTAGTAGAGGGAGAATGAGGGTAGGGTTACAGTAGCAAGCACAGCAAGCGAGTACCCGCTTGCGAATTTTGAGATTTTCAGGTCCCTTACCCGAAAATTCAAAATTGCTTGTTGGGATAGTCCCAAACCCTTATAAAGAACGGAGGCGGCGCATGGCAAACCGAAAGCGGAATATCCAAATGAAATTCTATGTTACGGAGGACGAAAAACGGCTCATAGACGAGAAAATGAGCCAGCTACCCACACGCAGATATGGTGCCTACCTCCGCAAGATGGCGATTGACGGATATATCATCTATACGGACACCGCAGATATCAAGGCGTTCACCAAAGAGCTTTCCGCCATCGGCCGGAACATCAATCAGATCGCCAAGCGGATCAACGCCGGAGGTCCTGCGTATCAGGCCGACATGGACGAGATACGGGAAAGGCTGGACGAGATATGGCAGTTACAAAGACACATCCTATCAAGTCAACGCTGAAAGCAGCCATTGACTATATCTGCAACCCGGAAAAGACGGACGGAAAGCTGCTTGTATCCTCCTATGGCTGCGCCGCCGAAACTGCGGATATCGAATTTGCCTGGACCCGCCGCCATGCCATCGACAAGGGAACGAACCTGGGCCGTCACCTGATCCAAGCCTTTCAGCCTGGGGAGGTCACGCCGGAGCAAGCCCATGAGATCGGCATGGAGCTTGCAAAAGAAATCCTGGGCGGCAAGTATGAATTTGTACTTACCACCCACATAGACAAAGATCATGTTCATAACCACCTGATTTTCAATGCGGTCAGCTTTGCGGATCACAAGCACTATCATTCCAACAAGCGGAGTTATCACTATATCCGCCGCACTTCGGACCGGCTTTGCAAAGAACACGGTCTGTCCGTCATAATCCCCGGACAGGACAAGGGCAAGAGCTATATTGAACATCAGGCCACGCAGAACGGCACCAGCTATAAGGC
>NZ_JBKWAE010000002.1:287528-288194 GCF_046974225.1 Hominenteromicrobium sp.
AAGATAGAAAAATACGCACCGCATGGGACGAAGAACAGGAAGAATGGTATTTCTCCGTTGTGGATGTTATCGCTGTCCTGACAGATAGTTCCAATCCAACAGACTATCTCAAAAAAATGCGTAAGCGTGACGAACAGCTTGCAAGCTACCTGGGGACAAATTGTCCCCAGGTAGCAATGATGGGCGCAACAGGCAAAAAGCGTAAGGTGCTAGCGGCAACGGCTGAACAGCTTTTACGCATTATTCAGTCAATTCCGTCACCTAAAGCTGAACCGTTCAAACTCTGGCTTGCCCAGGTTGGTCGTGAACGCATTGAAGAAACGATCGACCCGGAACAGGCAATCGACCGTGCATTGGAAACCTATCAGAAAAAAGGCTATGATACAGACTGGATTCATCAGCGGCTCCTTTCCATCCGTGTCCGTAACGAGCTTACCGCTGAATGGCAGGAGCGTGGCGTGCAGCAAGGAAAAGAGTATGCCATTCTCACCGATGAGATTACGAAAGCATGGTCCGGCATGACTACTCGGCAATATAAGAAATTAAAAGGTCTGAAAAAGGAAAACCTCCGTGATAATATGAGTACGATGGAAATTGTTCTGAATATGCTTGCAGAGGCAACAACCACAGAACTGTCAAAAGCACATCAGCCGGAAGGATTTTCTG
>NZ_JBKWAE010000003.1:0-220128 GCF_046974225.1 Hominenteromicrobium sp.
CGCGTCCGCCGTCTCCTTGGAGACCGCCATGCACATGCCGACGCCCATGTTGAACGTGTTGAACATGTCGCGCTCCGGAATGTTGCCCGTCTTCGCGATGAGGTCGAAGATCGGCAGCACCGGCACTGCGGAACGGTCCACCTTAGCGGTGAGGCCCTTCTTCATCATACGCGGAATGTTCTCGTAGAAGCCGCCTCCCGTAATGTGGGAGATTGCCTTCACGTCTGCCGCTTCAATGGCCGCCAGCGCAGGCTTTACATACAGGCGCGTCGGGGTCAGAAGCGCCTCGCCCAACGTGCAGCCGAGCTCTTCGTAATACGTTTCAAGCTTTTCTTTATTCAGACCGAACACCTTTCTCACCAGAGAGAAGCCGTTCGAATGTACGCCGGAGGATGCCACGCCAACAAGCACGTCGCCCGCCTGCATCTTGGAGCCGTCAATGATCTTATCCTTATCTACAATGCCCACCGTAAAGCCCGCGAGGTCATAGTCGTCCTCCGGCATCACGCCCGGGTGCTCTGCGGTCTCGCCGCCGATGAGCGCGCAGCCGGACTGCACGCAGCCCTCCGCAACACCCTTTACGATCTCTGCAATCTTCTCCGGCACGTTCTTGCCGCAGGCGATGTAATCGAGGAAAAAGAGCGGTTTTGCGCCGCAGCATACGACGTCGTTCACGCACATGGCAACGCAGTCAATGCCGATGGTGTCATGCTTATCGAGCAGCATGGCCGCCACGAGCTTCGTGCCCACGCCGTCTGTGCCGGAAACAAACACAGGTTCTTTCATACCGGTCATGTCCGGCTGGAAAAGACCGCCGAAACCGCCGATGCCGGAAACCACGCCCGGAATGCTTGTACGCTTTACGTGCTCTTTCATCAGCTCTACGGACTTGTAGCCTGCGGTAACGTCAACGCCCGCTGCCTTGTAGCTATCGCTGTAACTTTTCATTCTTTAACTTCTCTCTTTCTTTAAATTATCTATAAAATGAATTACATGAATTTCTCTGTCCAGTTGCCGTTTCTGAACACCGGGATAACCTCGCCGTCCGGCGTGATGCCGTCAATGTTCATCGTCGCGTCGCCCACCATGAAGTCCACATGGATGACGGAATCGTTCACGCCCTTGTCGTGAATCTCATCAAGCGTATACTTGTCGTAATCCTTGATGACATTCGGGAAGCCCAAGCCAAGCGCAATGTGGCAGGAAGCGTTCTCGTCAAACAGCGTGTTGTAGAACAGAATGCCGAGGTTCGAGATGGGAGAGTCGTTCGGGATAAGCGCCAGCTCGCCGATCTGCGCCGCGCCCTCGTCCATCGCAATCATGTGCTCCAAAAGCTCCTGGTTCTTTTCCGCCTTGCAGGAGACCGCGCGGCCGTCCTTAAACGTAATGGAGAAGTTTTCAATCAAATTGCCCTGGTAAGACAGCGGCATCGTAGAAACGACCGTACCCTCTGCCTTGCCCTTCATCGGGGAGGTGAAAATCTCTTCGGTCGGCATATTCGGGTTGAAGAATGTACCGTCCAGCAGCGTTTCGCCGCCGCCCATCCACTGTGCGTCCGGGATCAGGCCGCAGGTGAAATCGGTGCCGTTCTCGCTAAAATAGTGCAGGCTCTCAAAGTGACATGCGTTCAGCTTCTCATAGCGTGCTTTGAGGGAAGCGTTGTGTGCTTTCCACGCTTCAACCGGGTCGTTATCCTTAGAAACACGCACCGTCTGAAGGATTGCGTCCCACAGCTTCTTCACCGCCACGCTCGTGCGGTCGTTCGGGAACACCTTCTTCGCCCACTTTGCACTCGGCACGGCGACAATCGTCCACTGGTACTTGTTTTCCATCGCGTCGCGGTACGGCTTTCTCACCTTCATACGGGCAAGGTTCGCCTTCTGCATTTTCTCAACGTTCACGCCCTTCAGGCCGTCCGGGTCGTCAGAGTCGATCCAAATGCGCACCGGCAGCTCGTCAAGCTCATACTGCATACGCGCCTTTTCCCACTCCTGCGTAGCGGAAAGCACCTTTACACTTTCTTTCTTATAGCGCATCTTGTCAAGGTCCTGGTTCGTCCAGCGGATGTCCACCCACTTCGCACCGGCGCGGTAGGCTTCCTCCGCCACCATCAGTGCGATTTCAGACTGCGCCGTATCTGCCAAGATTACAGCGCCCTGCCCCTTTTTGATGTTCACGCCCATCTGAACGATGAGCTTTGCGTACTTTCGCAAAATCGATTTTGTCATCGTTTATCCCTCCCGAATTATAGCTCGGCAACTTTCTGCTGCAAGGCTTCGTTCTTTTTCGCAACACCCTGCTCCATATCCACCTTCATCTGGTGCAGCTGCTTTGCGATGCTCTCGTCGGAAAGCGCCAGCATCTGCGCCGCCAAAATCGCAGCATTGTCCGCGCCGTCAATCGCCACCGTCGCCACCGGAATGCCGGAGGGCATCTGCACGGTTGCAAGCAGTGCGTCAAGGCCGTCGAGCGTGGAGGACTTCACCGGAATGCCGATGACCGGCAGCGTCGTGTGCGCAGCCAGCACGCCCGCAAGATGCGCAGCCTTGCCCGCCGCCGCAATGATAACGCCAAAGCCGTCCTTTTCCGCGTTCTTAGAGAATTCCGCCGCGGCCTCCGGCGTGCGGTGTGCGCTCATCACGCGCGCCTCCACCGGGATGCCGAACTGCTTCAATCTGCGAATCGCCGGGGAAACCACCGGAAAATCACTGTCACTGCCCATGATTACTGCAACTTTTTTGCTCATTGAAAATCACCGATCCTTTCAAGTTTTGCGGCGTAAAAGAAAGCACCGCGAAAAAAAGAAAATAGGCTGTGCTCAAAAAACACAACCTATGCTTCTAAAATTGACCGCAAAACGCCCATGCAGATACAGTAAAAATGCACATCAGTTCAGCCATATCGCACCTCCGGCACTTGCAGCCTTGAATTTTCTGTCCTTAGTCTGTCTCAAGCGACTGATAAATCAATCCATTAAGCAGACCTTTAAGGCAGCAATGTATAAAATTGTGTGCCAAGCCGTAGGCGTGCTTTATACGTTGTTGCCTTTATCATTTTACGGGATTTTTGCTTGTTTTTCAATAGTTTTTGCCGTTTTTAGAAAAAAATCCAAAATTCTCCCCTGCTCGTGGACATGCGTTGTATACCTCGATATGTCCCCTTTCTCCGCTTCCGTCTCACCATATATCAAATACATAACAACACACCTTGAAATGCAAAAGGGCATTTTCACTTTACCTACGTACATTATCTCCCTCTATTCGTCAAAAAAGGCAGCTTTCCAAGTTCCCTCTGACTGAGGGAGATATATAGAGAGCTTTTATATACACAAGTCGCTCAAATCACCTTGAAAACGCATAAAACGCAAGCTCAATAAAAAAATCCTCTCCCGGCTGCGCCGGGAGAGGATAAATTATATTAGCGGCAAAAGTATTTCGACATTTGCGAATGGCGACTCAAGGCGCTGCCCTAAGAACCCGTAAGTTTTCCGAAGAAAACTTGACTAAAGACTTTTACGCCTTGCTCGCCGTAAACTCTACTTTACTCCTTCGGCGTTTCCGTCGCAAAAATCTCCTTCGCGCTTGCGGCTAAACCTGCCATACCCTGAATCTCGGACGGAATGATAATCTTCGTCGCCTTGCCGTCCGCTACTTTCTCAAGCGCTTCAAAGCTCTTCAAGGTCAGCACAGCTTTATTCGGATCGGCT
Source organism: Hominenteromicrobium sp. (assembly GCF_046974225.1). Taxonomy (NCBI): domain Bacteria; kingdom Bacillati; phylum Bacillota; class Clostridia; order Eubacteriales; family Oscillospiraceae; genus Hominenteromicrobium; species Hominenteromicrobium sp. Next base: position 3,707 of record NZ_JBKWAE010000003.1, read on the forward strand.
TCGTTGAGAAGCTTAATGGAATCCGCCAACGCACGTTGCACGGAGAGGATTGCCTCCGCTTCGCCCTGTGCTTCTCTGATTTTCGTCTCGCGCACAGCCTCCGCACGCAGGACGGCAGATTCCTTCTGGCCTTCCGCAATGAGGATGGCGCTGCGCTTTTCGCCCTCTGCGTCCAAAATCTTCGCACGGCGCTCGCGCTCCGCCTTCATCTGCTTCTCCATCGAATCCTGAATTTCCTTCGGCGGAATGATGTTTTTCAGCTCCACGCGGTTGACCTTAATGCCCCACGCATCGGTCGCCTCGTCCAGAATGACACGAATTTTCGAGTTGATAACATCGCGCGAGGTCAGCGTGTGGTCAAGCTCCATCTCACCGATGATGTTTCTCAGCGTCGTTGCGGAAAGGTTTTCAATCGCGGAGATCGGGCGCTCCACGCCGTAAGCATACAACTTCGAGTCCGTGATCTGGAAATACACCACCGTGTCAATCTGCATCGTGACGTTATCCTTCGTGATAACGGGCTGCGGCGGGAAATCGATGACCTGCTCTTTCAGCGAGACCTTCTTCGCAATGCGGTCGATAAACGGAATTTTTAAATGCAGGCCCGTGCTCCACGTGGCGTGGTACGCGCCGAGTCTTTCAATGACGAATGCGTGCGCCTGCGGTACCACCTTAATATTCGCCGCAAGCAGTGCGATGACAAGAGCGATGAGAATGATAATGCCCACAACGCCCCAGTTGATGTACAGTTCAAAATCCATGTTTTTACCTCCAACTTCAATTTAAGATACAGTCGGTGTCACGATAAGCTTTACGCCCTCAATACGCACCACCTGCACCTTTGTGCCTTTTTGAATACGGACATTTTCTGTGCTGCGTGCTGCCCAGTCGTTGCCGAGCACTTCCACGCGCCCATGCGCCGCAAGGTTATCGATATCCTCCGTCACAACGGCGGTCTGCCCCACCACGCGGTCGGCGTTCGTGTGCGTTTCCTTGTTTTGCAGGAACTTTTTCACGAGCGGACGCGTTGCCAAAAGCAGAACGAGCGTCACCACAGCGGCAATCATCACTTGCAGCCAAACCGGCGCGCCGCACAGCTGCGCGATCATGCCGGCGATGCCGCCGCCCACAAACCAGATGGAAATAAGCTGCGCGCTCATGCCCTCCAGTATTGCAGCAATCACAATGACCGCCACCCAGATCATGGTTTCCAAAATCATTCCCCCTTTCTCAAAGCGGAAGCCGCATACACGCGCCCGACCCGTTCAGGCGCCCGCACTCCCTATCCTCATCATATCGGATTTTCATAAAATATGCAAGAGGTTTTCTTCCCCGGAAAAATATTTTACACAGATTATAAAATACCGCGCCCGATTCTGCCGAGCGCGGCTTCAATATTCTTATCGATTCACATGCTCCATGCTGAGCTTCACGCGCAGCCCGTAAAAAGCAGCGCTGCAAGCAGCAGACACAACACCAAGCTGACATACTTTTTCATACGATCACCTTTCCTTTTTTCGGCTTAAAAAACCGCCGTACCAAGGCTTTTTGAACGTACCGAAATCGTACCCGCCTCGGTATTGTTAAATATTTATCTACTGTAATAGTATCAAAACCGTACCGCATTGTCAATCGGCGGAATCCCATATTTCATCGCACAAACTTGTGTTTTCCTACAAAAATCCCCCGCACAGGAAATTGAACCGCACCAGATTATGCGGACAGCACTAAAAGCCCCCATGTAGGATATTGAGTTTTAAGCGGAGTGGCGCAGCGACAGCGGTGCCACTCCCGTTTTTGTTTGGATGCGTTCGTGGTTATAGAAGTAAATATACCTGTCGATCAGTTCGTTTGCTTCTTGGAACGTCTTTGGCTTGTGGCGGTAGATGCACTCTGTTTTCAGAATGGAGAAGAAATTTTCTGCCATGGCATTGTCATAAGGATTTCCTTTCCTTGACATGGACGGCGTTATGCCGTAAGATTGTGTTAGCTTGAAGTATGCTTGCGATGTGTATTGAAAGCCTTGGTCGCTGTGGAGCTGCAACTCCGCAGCGACTTTCTCTTTCTTCATTGCCAGACGAATCGTGTCCAGAACAAGATTCACAGTCTGCCGACTTGCAGTCTTGTAGGCCACAATACTGTTGTCATACAGATCTCGGATCATGGACAGATATAAAATGCCTTCTTTTGTGTGGATGTAAGAAATGTCCGTGACCCATTTCTCGTTTGGCCTGACCGCCCGGAACTGTCTGTTCAACAGATTTTCGTATTTGTGTACCTGCTGACCAAGATTTACCCATTGGCGGCGTCGGCGAACCTCAGACAATAATCCATATTTTTTCATGATTCTGAGCACAGTCTTCGGATCTCTTTGAATATTTCTGCCTTTTAACCACTTCCATACACGTCGATAGCCATAGGTCTTATCTGTCCTGCGCTGACATTCCTCGATTTCCTTTGCCACAACAGCATCGCGATCCGTCTCTCCCAGACGCTTTTTAAAGCAGTAGTAACCACTTCTGGATACCCCGAAGAATTTGCACATAACAGATATTGGGTATTCTCCCCGGTGACGGTGAATGACGGCGTACTTTGCCTTTGGCCTCACTTCCTTTCTGTGGACTGCAGAAAATCCTGCAGTAATTTCACTTCCATCTTGAGCCGCTTATTCTCATACTTATATTCCTGCAGCGTCTTTGCAGGCTTCCTGCCACGAAACTTCGGCGCACCCTTGGCGGCTTTTTTGCGTTGCCGCTTCAGCAGATTGTGAACCGGACGGTCTCCCTCCAAGCCAAGTTCCGCTTCGATTTCCCTGTGGTTCTTCCCTGATTCTAACATCTTTTCTATGGTCGGTAGTAGAACCTGCATATTGGTGTATCTTCGTTTGCTCATAATGAATCCCCCCTGATGTACTTATTATCCTACATCAGGGGGGATTTTGTCTATTGTCCTGTTTTACTGGTTCTGTTCAAATTCCTGTGCGGGGGATCAACGTTTTATGACGTTTTCATGCGGTTTAAGCGCTCTTCATTAGTACATGCCGCCCATGTCCGGTGCTGCCGGAGCTGCGGGTGCAGCCGGCTCCTTGATGTCTGCCACGAGAGACTCGGTGGTCAGAACGGTGGAAGCCACAGAGGAAGCGTTCTGCAGAGCGGAACGGGTGACCTTCGTCGGGTCAACGATGCCTTCGTCGATCATGTCGCCGTAGGTATCGGTCAGAGCATTGTAGCCGTAGCCGACGGTGTTCTTTGCCTTCAGGTGCTCAATGATGATGGAGCCCTCCAGACCTGCGTTCGCAGCAATCTGGCGAACCGGCTCCTCAAGAGCCTTCAGAACGATGGCAGCGCCGGTCTTCTCGTCGCCGTCAACGGAATCGACATAGGCCTTAACAGCCGGAATCGCATCGATGAGTGCGGTGCCGCCGCCTGCGACGATGCCCTCTTCAACAGCAGCCTTCGTTGCAGCCAGAGCGTCCTCAATGCGCATCTTCTGCTCTTTCATTTCGACCTCGGTAGCCGCACCGACCTTGATAACCGCTACGCCGCCTGCGAGCTTTGCAAGACGCTCCTGCAGCTTCTCACGGTCGAAATCGGACGTGGTGGTCTCGATCTGGCTTCTGATCTGGCTGACACGGCTCTTGATAGCCTCGCTGTCGCCTGCACCGTCAACAATGATGGTGTTTTCCTTGTCGATCTTGACCTGACGTGCACGGCCGAGCTGATCAACGGTGGTATCCTTCAGCTCAAGGCCAAGCTCGCTGGAGATGACCTGACCGCCGGTGAGCGTTGCAATATCGGTGAGCATTTCTTTTCTTCTGTCGCCGAAGCCCGGAGCCTTAACGCCCACGCAGGTGAACGTGCCGCGGAGCTTGTTGAGGATCAGGGTGGTCAGCGCCTCGCCCTCAATGTCCTCCGCGATGATGACGAGCTTCTTGCCGGACTGTACGATCTGCTCGAGCAGCGGCAGAATCTCCTGAATGTTGGAGATCTTCTTATCGGTGATGAGGATGTACGCGTCGTCGATGACAGCGACCATCTTGTCGGTATCGGTGACCATGTACGGCGTAATGTAGCCGCGGTCGAACATCATGCCTTCTACGACCTCGCTGTACGTCTCAGCCGTCTTGGATTCTTCAACGGTGATAACGCCGTCGGACGTGACCTTTTCCATCGCGTCGGCGATGAGGTTGCCGATCTGCTCACTTGCAGAGGAAACAGCTGCAACACGGGCAATGTCCTTCGTGCCGGAGACCTTCTTGGCGTTCTTCTCAATCGCCTCAACAGCGGTCTCGGTCGCCTTCTGAATGCCCTTTCTCAGAACCATCGGGTTTGCGCCTGCGGTAACGTTCTTCATGCCCTCACGGATGAGTGCCTGTGCAAGCAGTGTTGCGGTCGTGGTGCCGTCACCTGCAACGTCGTTCGTCTTGGTTGCAACTTCCTTCACGAGCTGTGCGCCCATGTTCTCAAACGGATCTTCAAGCTCAACTTCCTTAGCGATTGTCACGCCGTCGTTCGTGATGAGCGGTGCGCCGAACTTCTTATCGAGCACAACGTTTCTGCCCTTCGGGCCAAGGGTGATCTTAACGGTATCTGCAAGCTTGTTGATACCGCCGAGCAATGCTTTTCTGGCTTCTTCGCCGTAAATGATCTGCTTTGCCATAATAAATTACCTCACAATTCCAAATATCAAAAATAAAGACTGAAACTCAAATTACTCAACGACTGCCAGAACATCGGACTGACGAACGATGGTGTATTCCTCGCCGTCGATCTTCACTTCCGTGCCGGTGTACTTGCCGGTGATGACGCGGTCGCCGGCCTTAAGCTGCATAACAACTTCCTTGCCGTCTACCATGCCGCCGGGGCCTACTGCGATAACACGGGAGATCTGCGGCTTCTCCTGTGCCGCGCTTGTCAGCACGATGCCGCTCTTTGTGGTCTCCTCCGCTTTCTCGGCCTGAATGAGTACTCTGTCTGTCAAAGGCTTAATGGTCATAACTTCCACCTCGGCGCCTAATGCGCCGTATCCTTTCTCCCCGCAGTTCATAAATAAATTTTTCGCGTACAGCGGGGTGCGCCGCGAAACCCGCCGGGGTGCGGCCCGGTCGGTAAAGAAATACAAGTTTAGGTCTCGGGGAACTGTGCCGCTTACGCTTTAGCACTCCTTATCCCCGAGTGCTAAACTTATTCTAATCACTTGGTCAAGAAAAGTCAATAGGAAAATCGCGATTTTTTTGACTTTTAACAGTTCCGTAATAATTTTGTCCTCCGATGTCCTCTGATGTCCGCTTTTTTCATACAAAACCACCCACAAAACGACAAAAAAACAGCCCCGCGCTCGTTTGAAACCGGGACTGTCTTTTGCAAATACAGCTTAAATCATGGAGGCATATTCGTCAAACGGGGCTAAGCTCCGCTTTAAAATGCCATTGATATATGCAATGAGAATGCCGTAGTTCGTGTACGGCACGCCTTTTTCTTCGGCGGAAGACTGTCTGAACTGCATTTCGCGTTCATTCAGCATACAGCCGCCGCAGTGCACAATAAGGGCATACGGCGAAAGATCTTCGGGAAATCCGCCGCCGGAGGTAAACTCGAATTCAAAGTCCTTGCCGGTGTGTTTGCGGATCCATGCGGGCAGCTTCACGGTGCCGATATCGCCGCACTGGCGGTGATGCGTGCAGCCTTCGGAGATCAAAATACGGTCGCCCGCTTTCAGATTCTCAATAGCCGCCGCGCCGCGCACGGCCGTCTCTAAAACGCCCTTGTAGCGCGCAAATAAGATGGAGAATGACGTGAGCTTAATGCGCTCGGGCACGATCTGCTTTACTTTGCCGAATGCCTGGCTGTCCGTAACAACGAGCTTCGGCGGCGTTTTGAGGCCGTTCAGCACGCCCGCAAGCTCTTCCACCTGCGTGACAGAGCATGTTGCACCCGCGTCCAGAATGTCGCGGATGGCCTGCACCTGCGGCAAAATCATGCGGCCTTTCGGCGCGGAGGAATCGATGGGCGTGACGAGCACCACGTGGTCGCCGCGCTCAAGTAAGTCACCCAAAATAACTTTGGTGTTCTGCCCCTTTGCAGCGATGGCGGCAAGCTTTTCCTTGAGCTCAAAAATATGCTCGCCCGTCTTCGCGCTGACCGCGATTTCGTTGTCATTTTCATCTTTGAAGCCGCCGAGGTCGGCTTTATTCAATACGATGATATACGGCACGCCTTTTTTCTCGATGAGCTTTTGCAGTGCGAGGTCTTCCGCACTTTTGCCGACCGTGCCGTCGATGACGAGCACCGCAATATCAGCTTTATTGAGTACCTGCCGGGCGCGCTGCACACGCAGCTCGCCCACGGTGCCCTCGTCGTCCATGCCGGGCGTGTCGATGATGACGACCGGGCCAAGCGGCAAAAGCTCCATGGCTTTCTGCACGGGGTCGGTCGTGGTGCCCTTGACATCGGACACAATGGAGATATTCTGCCCCGTAACGGCGTTCACCACGCTGGATTTACCGGCGTTGCGCTTGCCGAAAAAGGCGATGTGCACACGGTTTGCCGAGGGGGTCTGGTTGAGGTCTGCCATAGAAGTCGCCTGCCTTTTAAAGAATAACCGAAAGTTTTAGAAACGGAAGTCGCGCTCGCCGTGGGCGACCTTTTCAACGTAGCCCTTTGCGATGCTGCGGGTCTTCTCGTTCGGGATATTTTCAAGCTCCTGCGCGATCATCTTTTCGCCGATGGCCTTCGTCTCCGGGGAAGCGTAGTCCTCGAGGAATTCTTTTAAGGTGATGAGTGCGTTCGGGTGGCAGCAGTTCTGGATCTGTCCGCTCTTACACAGGCTCATGAAGCGGTCGCCGGTGCGGCCCTCGCGGTAGCATGCCGTGCAGAAGGACGGAATGTGGTCGGTCTCCATCAGCCAGCGGACGACCTCGTCAAGGGAGCGCTGATCGGAAACGTCGAACTGCTCGGTGTCGGTGGGGCGCTCCTCTTCGGCATAGCCGCCGACGGAGGTACGGGATGCGCCGCTGATCTGCGAAACGCCGAGATTGATAACCTGCGCGCGTACCTTCTGACTCTCACGCGTGGAGATGATCATGCCGGTGTACGGCACGGCGATACGAATAAGTGCGCAGATTTTCGCGAATGTTTCGTCGCTGATGCCGTTATCAAACTTCGTCGGGTCAATGTCGTCGGCTTTTTTAAGGCGCGGCACACTGATGGTATGCGGGCCTACGCCGTGCACGGCTTCAAGGTGCTCCGCGTGCATCAGCTGGCCACAGAACTCGTAACGGTACATTTCAAGGCCGTACAGAACGCCGAGACCCACGTCATCGATACCGCCCTCCATGGCGCGGTCCATCGCCTCGGTGTGGTAGGCGTAGTTATGCTTCGGGCCCGTGGGATGCAGCTTTTCGTAGCTTTCCTTGTGGTAGGTCTCCTGGAACAGAATGTACGTGCCGATGCCGGCTTCCTTTAATTTGCGGTAGTTTTCCACGGTCGTCGCGGCGATGTTGACGTTTACGCGGCGGATGGCGCCGTTCTTATGCTGAATGCTGTAAATGGTCTTGATGCAGTCGAGAATGTACTCGATGGGGTTATTCACCGGGTCTTCGCCGGCTTCAATGGCAAGGCGCTTATGACCCATGTCCTGCAGCGCAATGACTTCCTTTGCGACCTCCTCCTGCGTCAGCTTGCGGCGCGGGATGTGGTGGTTCTGGCGGTGATACGGGCAGTAGGTGCAGCCGTTCACGCAGTAGTTGGAAAGGTACAGCGGCGCGAACATGACAATGCGGTTACCGTAAAACTTGTGCTTGATCTCGTTTGCAAGCTTATAGATTTCGTCCAGAATCTCCGGGTCTTCGCAGGCGAGCAAAACGGATGCTTCGCGGTGTGAAAGTCCCTTACACAGACGGGCTTTATCGAGAATTTCGCGGATGAGCGGCAGGTTATCTTTGTTCTCGTCCGCGTATTTTAAGGTGTCTTCAATTTCTTCGTGGCAGATAAATTCCTCTGCTTTTAAGGATTTCGGATCGTACATAATTTGAATTTTCCTTTCTTTCGGGTCAGTTCACTTTCCCGTTAGTCATTTTTTCGGATCACTCCGTTTTGATTTCCGGCTCTGTGCTCGTGAAATTGGAATACGCCGTTTTGATGTTGGCGCCGCGCACGCGCCCGAGCTTTCCCGCCATGGCACTGATGACATCCTGTGGGGCATCCACCGCCACACAGATGATGTTGATATTTTTCTGTCTGTACGGCAGCCCCATACGTCCGATGATGTACCGGCCGTACAGGTGCAGAATGTCGTTGATTTCTTCCGCGTGGGCGTTATCTTCTAAAATAATGCTCATCACGGCTACGCGTGTCTGCATAAAACACCTCCCGTTTTTATAAAACAAGCAAAACAAAAATGCTCCCTGCCGAAAATGCAGGAAGCACAAAAAGCGCAGAATCTATCTGCGGAATATACCTCTATCCATTTTCGGCTTACACGCGGCGATGCCTTGTGCTCAGAACGAAAAAGCTGTTTTGCGGCGCACCGCAGAAAAAACTTTGGTGAACCGTGTTTTGTATAGTATAACGGATTTTCAGAAGTTTGTAAAGAGCGGATTGCAAATTTTGACAACGAAAAAGCCCCGGCGTACAGCCGAGGCTCTGTTTGTTTCAAAAATTACGCGTCCAGCATGGTAATGACGTGCCTCGGGCAGACCTCGGCACATTTGCCGCAGCCGATGCACTTTGCGGGATCGACCTTCGCGCAGAAGTTCGTTACCTTTACGGCGCCCACTTCGCATGCCTTCATGCACTTGCCGCAGCCGATACAGCCCACCTTGCAAACCTTCATCGTTTCTGCGCCCTTATCACAGTTGGAGCAGCGCACGACCGCCTGCTTTTTCAGCGGCACAAAGCTGATGAGCCCCTTCGGACATGCAGCGGTGCATTTTGCGCAGCCGCGGCACTTTGCGGGGTCGATTGACGCCATACCGTTGCAGACGTTGATTGCGCCGTATTCGCACACGGCGGCGCAGTCGCCCATGCCCATGCAGCCGTAGCGGCAGCTGGAGATACCGCCGGCGAGCAGGGTAGATGCGGCGCAGCTATCGATGCCGTCGTAGCGCATTTTGTCGCTGGTGCAGTCATAGCTGCCCATACAGTGGACAAGCGCCGTCTTTTTCTCGACGGCAACGTCGCCCGTGCCAAGCAGCTCTGCGCACGCTTTGGCGCACGCTTCGCCGCCGGGAGAACACAGCCCGGGCTGCGCTTCGCCCTTAGAGAGCGCCGCCGCATAGCCGGAGCAGCCGGAAAAACCGCACGCGCCGCAGTTCGCGCCCGGAAGCACCTCTAAAATCGCTTCCGCTTTCTCGTCCTTCGGCACGGCCATGATGGCGGAGGCGACCGCCAGAATAATACCCGCCAGAAGACCGATGCCCGCGACGATCAGAACCGGGATCAAAATTTTATCCATATAGAAACCCCTTTCGTTTTGCTCAGGCGAGCAGACGGTCTATAATGCCGTTAAAGCCGAGGAACGAAACCGCCACAAGCGACGCGGCGATCAGCGTGATCGGCAGACCTTTGAGGAAATTCGGCACGTCGCACAGCTCGAGGCGCTCACGCACACCGGCGAAAATGACCATTGCAACCATGAAGCCGATGCCTGCGCCGAACGCGTTGACAAGCGATGCCAAATAGCCGAAGCTCGGGTTTTCCGCGCCTTTTTCGAGCACGAGCATCGTCACGCCCAGCACGGCGCAGTTTGTCGTGATGAGCGGCAGATAAATACCGAGCGCGTTATACAGCGGCGGCATATACTTGTGCATCACGGTCTCCAAAAGCTGCACGAGCGCCGCGATGATGAGGATGAACACCACGGTCTGCAAATAATCGAGGTTCAGCGGGACAAGTACATACGTATACACCGGCCATGTGACCGCCGTCGCGATAACCATGACAACCGTTACGGCGCAGCTCATGCCGAACGCCGTATTGAGCTTTTTGGAAACACCGAGGAACGGACAGATGCCGAGAAACTTATTGAGAATATAGTTCTCCGTGAGGATTGCGGCAAGGAAAATGCCGACTAAAAATTTAAGACTCATGCTTTGCCGCCCTCCTTTTCACATTTTTCCTGTACCTTGGAGCAGGAAGCCGCCAACGGGCATGCAGCGCAGCCCATGGTCTCCGGCGCTTTGCCCTCCGCGGAAAGCTTGCCCGCAATGGCGATGAGAATACCGAACACGAAGAAGCCGCCCGGCGGGAGCAGGAAAATGATGATGGGATCCATGAAATTCGAGAGGAGCGGAATGCCGAACACGGTACCCGCGCCGAGCAATTCACGGATGATGCCCATGGCGAGCAGCGCGGCGGTGAAGCCCACGCCCATTCCAAGACCGTCTACGATGCTCGGCAGCACGGGATTTTTGCTGGCGAACATTTCCGCACGACCCAAAATGATGCAGTTGACAACGATGAGCGGCAGGAACACGCCGAGCGACTTGTTAAGCGCCGGCACGTAGGCCTTGATGAGCAGCTGCACAATGGTAACAAAACCCGCAACAATGGTGATATACGCCGGGATGCGGACTTTATCCGGGATGATTTTTTTGAGAAGAGAAATAACGGCGTTGGAACATACGAGTACGAATGTCGTCGCAAGGCCCATGCCGATGGCGTTCGAAGCTGCCGTTGTGACGGCGAGCGTCGCGCAGGTGCCGAGCATCAGGCGCAGCACGGGGTTCTCTTTGATAATGCCTTTTGTAAATTCTTCTTTGAGGCTTTTTGCCATGTTATGCGCCCTCCTTTACCGTGTTGTACTTTGTGATGGCTTCGTTGACGGCGTTCGTCACCGCGCGGCTCGTGATGGACGCGCCGGTCATGGCTTCGATCTCGCCGTCCGACGGCGCCTTATTCTTCACAAGCGTGATGCCCTTTTCCGGCGCAGTCTGCTTAAACTGATCCGTAAAGGAAGCCTTTTCCGCGTTCGCGCCAAGACCCGGTGTTTCGCTGTGCTCCAGAATGACAACGCCGGTGATCTGCCCGTCGGCGCTGATGCCGGTCATGACCTTCACCGCACCGCCGTAGCCCTTCGCCTCCGTCTGGAAAACGTAGCCAACCGTTTCGTTATTCGCTTTGCCGATGTAATAGCCGTCCGCTTCTTCAAAGCTGTCCGCGTCGCTCAAAACGACTTTTCTCGACTGCTCCGCTTCCAGTGCGGACTGCTCGGCAATTTTATCCTTCGTCAGCAGATTTGTGCCTGCCAGAAGCGCCGTGACGACAAGGCAGATGACAAACAGAATGAGCGCCGGTTTTAAAATATCTTTCGCGGTGATCTTCATTTTGCGTCACCCGCTTTCTTTGCCTTCATTTTGCCGAACGTCTGCGGCTTCGCAACGCGCTCAATGAGCGGCACTAAAATATTCATCAGTACAATGGAGTACGATACGCCCTCCGGCAGAGACGCGAACTGGCGGATTAAAATCGTCAGCACGCCGCAGCCGACGGCATAGATCACGCGTGCGCTGAAGTTGATGGGGCTTGTGGTGTAATCGGTCGCCATGAAAATCGCGCCGAGCAAGAGGCCGCCGGAAAGAATATCCATCAGCGGGTCGCGGCCGAGCAGTGCGGAAAGCACCGCTGCCGTTGCAAGGTACGTGACCGGGATAACCGGGCTGATAACGCGGCGTGCAACAAGGTAAATGCCGCCGAGAATGAGTGCGAGTGCACAGGTCTCGCCGAGACAGCCGCCCGTGTTGCCGAGAAACATATCGAGGTAGCTCGGCAGCGCCGCACCCGTGCCCTCGGAGAGAACGCCGAGCGGCGTTGCGGTCGTCATGGCGTCGGAGAAGCTGTGGTCCATCGGCGCCGTCCACGCGGTCATTTTCGCCGGGAACGAGTTCATCAGAATGATACGCGCCGTCAGCGCGGGGTTCACGAAGTTCTGGCCGATGCCGCCGAACATCTGCTTTACGACAACAATGGCGATGACGCCGCCGAACGCCGCAATGATGGGGCTGATGGAAACGGGCAGGTTCATCGCGAGTAAAACGCCCGTCACAACGCAGGAAAGGTCACCGACCGTCTGGCGGCGCTTCATGACGCGGCGGGATATGTATTCGCTCAAAATGCAGGACGCGACCGTCGTCAGGATAATAACCGCCGCGCGGAAGCCGAAAATAATGACGGACGCAATCATCGCCGGGGTCAGCGCCAAAATGACGTCCAGCATCAAAGTCTGGGTGGTGTCTTTCGACTGAAAGTGCGGCGAGGAGGAAACGATGAATTTGTTCACTTTTTAGCCGCCTCCTTCTTTACATAGTATTTGCCGAGGCGAATGGCCTGCACGATGCGGCGTTTCGCCGGGCAGGAGAATGCGCAGCAGCCGCATTCCATGCACGTCATGATGTCGAGTTTTTTCAGCATTTCCACGTCCTTGCGCTCCGCGTATTTTTCAAGCTTTGCGGGCACAAGGTTCATGGGACATGCCGCAACGCAGCGGCCGCAGCGGATGCAGTCGGTCGGTTCTAACAGATGTGCTTCTTCCGCACCGAACGCGAGTAACCCGTTATTCTGCTTTAAGACCGGCAGCTCGTCGGTTGTCACGGCGACGCCCATCATCGGGCCGCCCATGATGAGCTTCTGCGGTTCTTCCTTATAGCCGCCGCAGAATTCCATGACCTCGCGAATTTTTGTGCCGATGGGCACAATGACATTCTGCGGGTTCTGCACGGCGCTGCCGTCCACCGTGACGCGCTTCATCGTCAGCGGCATGCCGGTGCGCATGTAGCTTGCAAGGAACGAGACGGAGCCGATGTTCATGACAAGGCAACCCACGTCTGCCGGCAGACCGCCCGCCGGGACTTTTCTGCCCGTTGCCGCCTGCACCAGCACCTTTTCCGCGCCCTGCGGGTAGCTTGCATGCAGCTTTAACACGCGCACTTCGTCGTTCGGGTCCATTTTCGGGTCATCCGCAATGCGCGTCAGCGCTTCGATGGCGTCGGGCTTATTGTCTTCAATCGCGATGATGACGCGGTGCACGTCTAGAATCTCTTTGATCTTATAAATACCGGCAAGCACGTTTTTGCCGTTTTCGAGCGCCTCGCGGTGGTCGGAGGTAATATAGGGCTCACACTCCGCAACGTTGACGATGAGCGTATCGATTTTTTTGTCCGGGGGGACGTTTAATTTCACGTGCGCCGGGAAGCCTGCGCCGCCGAGACCGACGAGACCCGAAGCGCGCGCCGCATCGGCCAGCTGCTGCTTCGTTTTGATTTCCGGCGGGGGACATACCGCAGGGTCGTGCTCCATTAACCCGTCCGACGTGATGATGACGGCGTCCACCGCCTGCCCGCCGGGCATAATGACTTTTTTGATCTCCTTCACGGTGCCGGAAACCGAGGAATGGATCGGCACGGAAACGTATGCGTCGCTGTCCGCGACCTTGGTGCCGACATACACGTGGTCGCCCTTTTTCACACAGGGCACACACGGTGCGCCGATGTGCTGCGTCATAGGCAGCGTGATCTCATCGGGCGGCGGCATCACGTGCGTTTCGGTATGCGCCGTGTTCTTGTGGTGCGGCACATGCGCGCCGCCGTGCGTGCGGAACGGGCGCTTCGGAAAAGACTGTTCCATCTTTATTCCTTCCTTTCTTTCGCGTTAAAAAACAGACTTTGCCGGTGCAAGACACAACAAAGTCACAGTTTTTAAGTTTATTCAATTTTAGCACTGCTTTTGTACATTGGCAATAGAAAAAAGCGGTATTTCCACAATTTTCTGACGGAATATGGGCATGCACATTGATTTGTAAGCTTTACCGCATGCGTCGCACGGACGAAATGAGCCCCGTATCGTACTCCGAACGCAGGATGGAGTAACACACATTGTCAAAAATTTCGCCGTCAAACCGCTTAAAGCCGCACGGCACAACGCCCTCAAAGATGAATCCCGCGCGCTCAATGACCTTTCTTGACGGCTCGTTGCCCACAAAGTGGCTGATGGCGACAACCTCGACGTTCATCACTTCAAACGCGTTCTGCACCATGGCGCGCAGCGCTTCCGTCATGTAGCCGTTATGGCGGTAGCGGCGCGAAAGCTCGTAGCCAATCGAAATACTGTCCGTATTATAGCGGCAGTAATCGCGCTGATACTTGATCTTGCCCATCACTTCGCCCGTTTCACGCAGGGTGATGGCAAAGGCATACGGGTCGTCTGCGGCGCGCCTCAATTCACTCTCCGCCTCCGCCGGTGTAGAAACCGGCTTTGAGCCCGCCCGCAGCATGGTATCCGCATCGGCGGCAAACAGCAGAAAGCCGCTCATGTCCTGCATGGAAAAGCGTCTAAGGCGCAGGCGCGGCGTTAAGATTTCCGCTTTTCCGAGTGTATCACCGCGCATTTTTCGGCTCCTTCGGCAATGCCGCGCCGCGCGGCAAAATGAAATTCAGTGCGTGCGGCAGAATGTTGTATTCCTCGCTTTTCACCTTGATGCACAAGCCGTCCATATTGCTGACGACTTCATTTTCGCTTTGAATTTCGATCTTCACGCCGCGGCGGTAAACGAGCAGGTCGGAAAACGCCGGGTTGCTTAAATGCTCACCGCGCTTATACTTCGGCACAAGGCCCGGAATGCGGAAATAGGCGGGCTTTCGGATCAGCACAAAATCGAGCAGACCGTCGTCTATCACCGCGTTCGGCGCGCCGCAGTACCCGCCGCCATACCAGCGACCGTTGCCCGCAAGCGTGAACAGAAATTCGCCCGTAACGGTCTCTTTTGTGCCGTCCGCATAGTAAAACATTACGGTCATTTTGTCCGCAAGGTGCCCCAAAAAGCACTTTGCAAGCGAAATGGTGTACGCAAGCTCGCCCGAAACGAACGGCAGGTGCTTATAATAATTCATCTCCGCCGCCACCTTGGCGTCAAAACCCACAGAGCAGATGTTCACGGCATCGCCGTGCTGCGTGCGGATCATATCGATGGACACAGTCTTGCCCGCCAGCTGATTTTCCGGATTCAAAAACACTTCGCGCTTGCCGAATGAGCGCACGAAGTCATTGCCGCTGCCGCACGGGTATACGCCCACGGCGACGTTTTTGTGAAACTCCGCACCGCGCACAACCTCCAGCACCGTGCCGTCGCCACCGACAGCCCAAATGCGCACCGCATCGTCCTTTTCGGCGGCCGCTCTTGCCAGCTCCTCGCCATGGCCCGCACGCTGTGTGAGATAAATTTCCGGTTCTTCCCCGTGCGTGGCATGCACGGCGCGGATGCGCTCCATAAACTGCACGGTATGGTCGTGCTTGCCGGCTTTTGGGTTGATGATATAAACATTCCGCATATGTACCCTCCCCTAAAGCATCTTTTATGCCTTAAAATACATGTAATACTGGCAGCGGATCATGCCGTTGTAGAGCTTGCGGCGGCGGTCGGCTTTTTTACCGAAGCATGTCTCAAACCGCTCGTCCGGACTGATGGCAGCATAGCTCCAGCCGCGCTTCGGCGTAAAGACGCGCCCCATCGTTTTGTAGATGTCCTCCGCCGTTTTCACGTCTAAAAGCCGCTCGCCGTACGGCGGGTTGCAGATGACGCAGCCAAACGGGCCGTCGTTGCTGAAATCCTTGATGTCGCGCACTTCTGCGGAGATATACTGCGCAACGCCCGCTTTCTTCGCGTTTTCAAGCGTCAGGCGCACGGCTTCGGGGTCAATGTCATAGCCGAACGCCAAAAAGCCCTCATCGCGACGTTCAAGTGCCTTTGCGGCAATGCGCTCGTTGTCCCAGATATTTCCGGGGACAGCTTTCCACTTTTCCGCCGCAAAGTGGCGGCGCAGGCCGGGCGCAATGTGCATGGCGAGCATGGCGCCCTCGATTAAAATCGTACCCGAACCGCAGAAAGGGTCGATGAGCGTGCCGTCCGTGCGCACACGGGAAAGCTTTGCCATGACCGCCGCAAGCGTCTCTTTGATGGGCGCTTCGTTGGAATTTTTTCGGTAACCGCGCTTGTGCAGCCCCGCGCCGCTCGTATCCAGCATAATGCTGACCTTGTCTTTCATAATTAAAAACTGAATCTGGTAGTTCGCGCCCGTCTCCGGGAAATGCTCCAGCTTATACGCCTCCTTGAGGCTTTCCACCACAGCTTTTTTGATAATGGCCTGACAGTCCGGCACGCTCATGAGCTGACTCGATAAGCACCGCCCCTTGACCGGAAACGCGTCGTCGCGGCCGATCCACTCCGTCCACGGCAGGGCCTTCACGCCGCGAAACAGGCTTTCAAAGCTTTTCGCTTCAAATGTACCGAGCAGAACGAGCACGCGCTCCGCAAAGCGGGAGCGGATATTCGCGCGGGCGATCATCTCCGGGGAGCCTGCGCACAGCACACGTCCGTTTTCCGGCGCGACATTTTCCGCGCCCATATCGCGGAGCTCCTCCGCTACAAGACCCTCAACACCCAAAAGGCAGGGCAAAACAAGCTGATATGTATGCAAAGTTATCACCATTTTCATTTCATATATTTAAGTAATTTTTAGTATACCATAAATCGCGCACTTTCGACACCGTATACAGAAAAATAAATAAAAAAATTACCCGCCGACTTTTGAAAAGCCAACGGGCAATGAATTTAAGCTTAATAGAACGTTGCAACGGGCTGCGCGGGCGCTTCGGCAGGCTCGATGTTCTGAAGCGTCAGAACCGGACCCTTGCGGCCGTAGAGCTTGTGCCACTTATACGCAACGGAAAGGCGCATGGTGTACCACTTCCCGTTTTCCGGCATTTTGTCCGCGTCGCACAGCGTAAGCAGACCCGCAAACTGGATATCCTCCACGCAGCAGGTCATCAGCTGGCGGCCGAAGAAGAACATGCCCGGCTTCATGCGCGGGTTCACGGCTGCAAGGCCCTTATACTCGACGACCTTGCCGTCGTACTTCTTCGGATCTTCGGAAAGGTCACGGTACCACAGCGCGTAATCGCCGTCTTCAATCTTTACGACCGGCGCATTGATGTCAAACGGCAGCGGATCTTCGATCTCATCGTATTCGACGTCGCCGTTCGTGTACTCGTAGGCGATGTCCGGGCGGCGGCTGATGCCGCGCACAATCTTGTGGAACGCCATTTTGTCCATGTCCTTCGTGAAGCGGTTGAACACGACCAACTCGCAGCCGGAGAGCTTATCCACAACAAGGCCGCGCATGTTGGCGTTGTAAGTGAGGAATGTCGTCGCATCCGCGAACATGAATTCCTGATAGACCGCCCAGTTTTCCGGCATGTTGTCGTACAGCGTTTTCAGCTGCCACATGCCGTTGTACTCGATGAGCACACGGGAAGCGCGATGCTTTTTCGCGAGGATGTCAAGCGTTTCGCTCGTCAGCTCGTCTTCGTCCTCAATGTTTTCCACATAGATGTTCTTCATGTAGGGGCGGGACTCGTCGTACTCCGCCTCGCCTTCCTCGCAGACGAGCAGCAAGGTACGCTGCCCGTTATTGAAACGCTTATCCGCAAGCGTTTCGTCTATAAAAGAGGTCTTGCCTGATTCGAGAAAGCCCGTAAACAGGTAAACCGGCATATCATCCATCAATATTCCGCCTTTCTGTAAGGTTCAGCCCGCATTACGCGAACAACGCTTCGATCGCGGCCTCGTTGATGTGAGAACCGATGACGCACAGGCGGCCGATGACACCGGCGCTGCCGTTGCGCACAGAGGTCTCCTCCGGCACATAGTCGAAGTGGATCCACTCGCCGTCCCGGCCTGCGACGATGCCCTTTGCACGCAGGATCATGCCGTACTTTTCGCTGTTGTCGAGCTCCTCGAGGATGTGCTCGATCTCGTCCTTCGTGAACTTGCGGGTCGTCTCGGTGCCCCAGCTTGTGAACACCTCGTCGGCATGATGATGGTGGTGATGCTCGTGATCGTGGTCATGGCAGCCGCAGGTGCAGTGCTCGTCATGCTCATCATGGTCATGGTGGTGATGTTCGTGCTCGTCATCATCGTCATGGTGGTCGTGGCAGCCGCAGGTGCAGTGCTCGTCATGCTCATCATGGTCATGGTGGTGATGGTGGTGCTCGTCTTCATCGTCGTCATGGTGGTCGTGGCAGCCGCAGGTGCAGTGCTCGTCATGCTCATCGTGGTCATGATCGTGGTGATGGTGGTGCTCGTGCTCGGTCTCCTCGGCAAGGAGCTTCAGCTCTTCTTCAAGGGTATTCTTGTGCTCCATCGTCTCGAGAATCTGTGCGCCGGTGAGCTGATCCCACGGGGTGGTAATGATGGTGGCGTTCTGGTTGTGCTCGCGCAACAGAGCGACGCAGGCTTCAAGCTTTTCGGGCTTGATACCGTCCGTGCGGCTCAGAATGATGGAGTTTGCGTGCTCGATCTGGTCGTTATAGAACTCGCCGAAGTTTTTCATGTACATTTTGCACTTGTTTGCATCGGCAACGGTGGTGAAGCTATTCAGCGTAACGTCTTCCATGTGCAGGTTCTGCACGGCACGGATCACATCGCTCAGCTTGCCTACGCCGGACGGCTCGATCAAAATGCGGTCCGGGTGGTAGGTCTCCAGCACCTGACGCAGCGCCTTGCCGAAGTCGCCCACAAGGCTGCAGCAGATGCAGCCCTGGCTCATCTCGGTGATTTCAATGCCGGCGTCCTGCAAAAAGCCGCCGTCAATGGCAATCTCGCCGAACTCGTTTTCGATGAGGACGAGCTTTTCGCCCTTAAAAGCTTCGGAGATCAGCTTGCGGATCAGCGTGGTTTTGCCTGCGCCGAGGAAGCCGGAAAAAATATCGATTTTCGTCATATTCTCATGCCCTTTCGCAATAATTTACGGTTTGGATAAACGCTCTTGGAGGGACCGCGCAATTCGCTTTCTGCGGAAAGTGACCAAAGGCGCTGCCCTTGGGATCCGCCGCCTTTGAAAAGGCGGGCGAAACTTTATTCGCTCGGTTGTCTTTCGCTTATCACAGAATGGAAGTTTACTGAAACTTTCGGTCTCTCCAATCTTGTATTGTAAATCTTTCTTTTAAAAGTTGCAAGAGAAATCGATAAATGTTTACACTTTCATCATTTTCATGCGGTTTCACACCGTTTCTATCCTTCGCTTAGGTCAAAATCCTCGCTTAAAAGCGCCGCAAGCTCCGCTTCCGTCAGCCTTGTCACGTCTCCGCCCGTCAATCTGCGAGACTGGTTTAAGATCGCGTCCTCAACCAAATTGCGCACCAAGCGTCCGTTGCCCGCCGTTCTGGCGTCCGTTGCCTGCCGCTTTTCGTAATATTGAAGCAGCGGCGTTTCGCATGTTTCATCGATCGTATAGCCCTTTTTCTTTGCGGTCAGCTTTGTAATGGCCAGCAGCTCCTCCGCCGTATAATTCGGAAACTCGATGATATTCGGGAATCTCGAGCGCAGGCCGGAGTTCGCCGTGAGAAACTCCTCCATTTCTTTTGTATAGCCCGCCAAAATAACGATAAGGTCTTCTCTGTGGTCCTCCATCCCCTTGACGATGGTATCGATGGCTTCCAGTCCGAAACTGTCGTCTGCGCCGCGGTACAGCGAATATGCCTCATCGATGAACAGCACGCCGCCGAGCGCAGAGCGAATGACCTGCTGCGTGAGCGGTGCGGTGTGACCGACGTATTTGCCTACAAGGTCGGCGCGCGTGACTTCAATCAGCTGCCCGCCGCTCAGTACGCCCATGGCTTTTAAATAGCGTGAAACGAGCCTTGCAATGGTCGTTTTGCCCGTGCCGGGATTGCCGGTAAAGATCATGTGCATGGTGGGCACATCGGCCTTCATGCCGCGCGCTTCGCGCAGCCGCTGAATGATATAGTTCTGCTCAAGCGACAGCACGTAGTCCTTCACTTCACTAAGTCCGATGATCTCGTTAAGCTCCGATTTCACTTCCTCGGCGGCTTTCGGGTCTGCCGCATGCTTTTTCTCTTCTTCCACCGTGACGGCAAAATCCGGGAATGTGAACGCGAGCACACCGTCTTTTACGCCGAGTGTGCCGGAAACGGTCTTTTCACCGTCCTTTTCCGCGCGGCGCAGCTTTTCTTCGCTCAAAAGGCGGAAGCAACGTTCCGTCAGCCGCGCCATGCTCTCCACGCCGTCGCGGCGACTGAATTTATCCGCCAAAAACGCCGAGGCATCCTCACCGAACGTGAACGCGTAGTTTAGCTTAGCCTTTGTGCTGTCGTTTAATGCACCGAGCGCCGCTTCGCCGATCCTGAGCAGGCTCTCGCGCGTGAATTCCGCCGTGCGGCAGAAATCCGTGACGGAGGACAAAAATGCCGCGCCGAACGCATCGGTGAACGCGCTGTCCTTTTGGCTCGTCAAAAAGACGAGGTACTTCCCGTTTACGGAAATTTCGCTGACGGCATCGGGCACAAGCGCCGTGCCGACATCGATGAGCATGCCTTTCTGCAAAGCATAACGCGAAGCTAATTTTAAAACGCCCGTCTCGCACAGCGCCGCCACCATGGGCAGCAAAGATTTGTGGCACTGCTCAAAATTTTCAAACAGCACAATATCGTTTTCGCTGTGCAGCGCGGAAAAAAGATCCTGTGTGAGTAATTTACCGTCTTCGGCGTTCGGGTAGCGGGAAAGGTCGATGTTCGTGACCTCGCCGTTTTTCAAAACGCCCTCTTTGCAGAGCGCCGCAGCCGAAGCCGCAAGCGCACTGTGCCTGCCTGTGCCCTCTTTGCCGGAGATCACGACGACCGCTGCGGGCTTGCCGTTTTCGCGCCCCGTCACGCTCGGGCGGCGAAATGCGGTGAACAGGCTGTCCAAAAATGCGTCCTGCCCAATGACCGTTCTGCCCGTCGCTTCCCTCGCCTCGCGGAACGACTGCGCGGGGTCCTGCGGCGGCTCCTCCGCGCCCTTTGCCTTCGGCTTTTTTTCTGCGGTCTCCGCTTTCGGCGCTTCCATTTCGGGCGTGCCGGTCAGGCCCTCGGCGTCCAGCAGACGGCGCATTTCGTCCATGCTGCGCTGCGCGTCGCTCGTCAGCTTATCGAGGTCGCTGATCTGCCGATTCAGGCTGCTCTGCATGTTGGCATTCGTTTTTTCGATGCTGTTCAAAAAATCCTCGGCGTCTTTTGCGGCGCGGCTTTTCGTGCCGCTGCCCACATTCAGCTTGCCGCCGGAAAACAGTGCGTCCAAAATGCTGTCAATATCGTTTTTCACCTAAAATCCCCTTTCTCCGGGTAAAGCTCACCGCGCTTCGATTGCTGCAACGACGTTTTGCACCAAAGCGCTGTCCGTCACTTTATATTCGTTCTCCGGGATACCCACGCCGTTCAATTTACCGCCGAAAAAGATCTCCGGGTTGCCACAGACGCTTGTGTCGTGCCGCAGGGAGCGCGCCGAGGCGTGTACACTGTGCGTGCCGGTCTCGTTGATAAATTCCCCGACATTCTGCGTGTTGATGCCGCCGCCGGGCAGAATATCGATGCGGTCACTTGCGTATTCGATCATCTTTTTCACAGTCTTTGCGCCCTTTATCGCGCTTTCACGCTGGCCGCTCGTCAAAACGCGCGTTACACCGAGGGCAATAAGATCATCGAGCGCTTTAGATACGTCCGGCACCACGTCAATGGCGCGGTGGAACACAATCTCGGCGTTCGGGTTGATTTTCTTGATTTTCCCGATAAAATCGGCGCAACGGTCGGTGTCAACCGTGCCGTCCGGCTTCAAAAAGCCGAAGACGATGCCGTCCGCGCCTGCATTTAACAGTGCTTCCATATCGCGGCAGCAAGTCATGTAATCGAAATCCGTGTAGCAAAAGCCGCCCTCGCGCGGGCGCACCATGCACATCACGGGAATTTTCAGTGTATTTTTCACGGCCTGCACCGTGCCGATGCTCGGCGTAAGGCCGCCCAAAAACAGCGCGGAGTTGAGTTCAATGCGGTCTGCGCCGCCTTTTTCGGCCTGTACGGCGTCTTCAAAGCAACCGCAGCAAACCTCAAACAATACTTTTTCTTTCATATTTATACCAACTTTCGTTTATTTGTCCTATCTGCGGCGCTTTAAAACACACCGCTTTTTGCACTTTCGACTATTCTCACACAAATGCCTTTACAATCCTCTAAAAAAGATTATAATAGCTTTGAACGTAAAAAGAAAGATAAATCGTTAAATTCTAAAGACAGGGGACGAGATTATGTCAGATACCGTTCGTTTAACAGAAGAATTCCGCGGCGGGCTTTTGGACCTGACGCATTACGGCTACATCAGCATTGTAGATGAAAAGGGTAAGGTCATCTACTCCGCAGGCGACCCGGAGGCCATGGTTTTCTACCGCTCCGCTTCGAAGCCCGTACAGGCGCTGCCCGTTATCGCGCATCG
Organism: Hominenteromicrobium sp.; assembly: GCF_046974225.1. Classification (NCBI taxonomy): domain Bacteria; kingdom Bacillati; phylum Bacillota; class Clostridia; order Eubacteriales; family Oscillospiraceae; genus Hominenteromicrobium; species Hominenteromicrobium sp. The sequence goes on from NZ_JBKWAE010000003.1 coordinate 26,015, forward strand.
CCTCGACGAAAAATACGGTTTTACCGATGAAGAAACCGTGCTGTTCGCAGGCTCGCATCTCGGCGAAAGCTTCCACGTCAACGCCTTGAAATCCATCATGAAAAAGGCCGACTTAAACCCGGAAGACCTCATCATGAAGCCGACCGTGCCGGGCTCTACGGAAGCAAACGAAGAGCGCATCCGTCAGGGTCTGCCGAAGTCGAAGCTCTACCACAACTGCAGCGGCAAGCACGCGGCGCTCATGCTCACCCAGCGTGAAATGGGCGGCGACGTGAAGGATTACTGGAAGGTCGGCTCCGTCGGACAGAACGAAGTGCTGCGCACCATGAGCGTGCTCTCCGAGTACCCGGAAGAAAAGGTCGTCATCGGCATCGACGGCTGCGGCGTGCCGGTGTTCGCTTACCCGATGAAGAACATCGCGACGGCATATAAGAACCTCGCGTGCATCGATACCATTCAGGACGACGTTCTGCAGGACGCTGCCCGCCGCTTTGTCCCGCGTATCCATGAATATCCGCACATGATGCGCGGCACGGGCTACCTGTGCTCCCTCATCAACCATGATGCGAACATCATCGCAAAGGGCGGCGCGAACGGCGTGTACGGCATCGGCCTTAAAAAGGAGCGCATCGGCATCTCCTTCAAGATTAAGGACGGCACCGAGGCGGTCTGGCCGCTCATCATCCGCGAGATCTTCCGCCAGATCGGCTACTATAACGCCGATACCGATAAGATGCTCGTCTCGCTTAACAACGGCGTTACCGTTAACGACAACGACACGCCCGTCGGCGAAGTGAAGACCGTATTCACGCTTGAAAAGCACTTCTAAACCTTAATTTTCATTCAGCATTTTAGATAAAGTCTCTGCATCGATTTGTCCCGGTGCGGAGGCTTTTCCTTTTGACGCAAACGTCATCACAGAGCCGAACGCCCCGCCGCGCACGCGCGTCACCTTGCCGAGCTCGCCCATGGAAATGCCGATGAGCGGCCCGCAGAACGCAGTGGATTCATTCATCGCCGCCAGCATCACCATCACATCGCGCTCATTCTGCGGCATCACGGCGATTTTCGGCAGGTCGGCATTTAACGCCATCATGCGCTTATAGCGGTCGGCGATTTCCTCGCGTGCAGGCGTTTTGGAAAAATCGTGGTTCGAGATGATAAGCTTTGTACCCATATCGTGCATGGCCTGAACGGTCTCCTTTGCAATGTCGTCGTACTGCTCGCAAAGGAAAAGCTCTAAATCGACAAGCGGCGCACCCAAGGCGCTCAGCTGCGCGTTCATCGCAAAATAGTCCATGGGATCTATCGCTTTTTCGCCGCCCTCCGCTTTTGTGCGGAATGTGCATAGCACGGGCAACGGCGCGGCTGCTTTAAGAATTTCCGGCGCTGCCGCAAACATGTCCTCATCAAAATAATCGATGCGCCATTCGATAAGATCCGCCGGGGTGGTCTTGATCTCTTTTACGGCGTCTAAAACCGCTTCCGTTGTCTTCTCGCACACCGGCACACAAATTTTCATTCTGCCGCTGCCGAATACCAAATCATTTACAACTACCTGCCGCATAGCTTTCGCTCCCTTTTTGTCAACTTGTACACAGTATAGACAATTTAAGCACAAAAGTCAAAACAAAAAGTATTTATATCTTGTAACAGACTTCTAAATCTGCTATGATGATTTTGTAACCGCGTGATCCCTTTTTCCTACCTATAAAGTGAAAGGAGTTGGCCTTATGACCCGTTTACAAAATTCTTTATTCGCTTTTCTTTTGTGCATCATTCTGCTTTTCACCGCGTGCCAAAGCGCACCGGCATCCTCGGGCGGTGCAGATAAACCGCAAAGCATCGCATCGGAACCGAGCGCTGCCGAGATTGCAACGCTCACCGCACGCCTCGTCGATATTTCGGGCAACCAGCTTTTACTCGCCGGGGAAGACGACGGCGTATACCGCTGCGCAAGGCCGGAGGACGCGCCGGATGACCTCATCCCCGGCATGACGGTAGACGTCACCTACGGCGGCTATATCAAAGCCATTTACCCAAGCGAACCCGATGACGTGCAAAAGATCACCGTGCGCGAAGGCGAAACGGATGGGCGGTGCGCGCTGTATTTGTCCGTGCTGCAGGAATTATTCAACACGGACGAAGCGCTGCAAAGCGACACCGAATATGTCTCCGTTGACCTGACCGAGACACCGTTGACGAAAGGCGAGATACAGGCGATCGCATGGCGGTTCGGCGAGCTTACCGAGCGCCGCCCGCTCACGTTCACGTTTAAGGAGCTGCAAGACGAGGGCTACTTAAAAACGGACGAGCTTTTGTGGGAAGACGGTTGCTTATTCAAGATCACGGAGAAAAACGACGAAAACGGCACACTGACGTTTGACGCCGAAAAATGGCGTGCCGGGGACGGTGCCTCTTACTTTTTAGACTGCACCGCAAAACAGAAGAAAGACGGCACCTATGCCGATTTTGAGATCGGCGCATTTGCTGCCGCATAAAGTTATCATCAAAGAGGGAATCAACATGTTGAAAAGTCAGGAAGTTCGCAAGCTTGCGCCGGAAATGGACCCGCTGCGCATGGGCATGGGCTGGAAAGAGGAGGACCTCACAAAGCCGCAGATTTTAATTGAAAGCACCTACGGGCAGAGCCACCCCGGCTCCGTGCACCTTTTAAATTTGGCGCAGAAAGCAAGCCGGGGCGCATACGAATCGGGCGGCAAGGGTGCGCTTTACTTTGCGACCGACATTTGCGACGGCATGGCACAGGGGCACGATGGCATCAATTATTCCCTGCCCTCGCGCGACATCATCGCCGACCTTGTGGAAATTCACGCCAACGCGACAACGTTTGACGGCGGCGTTTTCCTCGCAAGCTGCGATAAATCTGTGCCTGCGCTGCTCATGGCTATCGGCCGCATCAACATTCCGGCCGTGTTCGTGACGGGCGGTGTGATGGACGCGGGTCCCGACCTTTTAACGCTGGAGCAGATCGGCAAATACAGCGCCATGTTTGAGCGCGGCGAGATCACCGAGGAGCAGTTCACGTATTACAAGCACCACGCGTGCCCCTCCTGCGGTGCATGCTCGTTCATGGGTACCGCGTCCACCATGCAGATTATGGCGGAATCGCTCGGCCTCATGCTGCCCGGCACGGCGCTGATGCCCGCCACTTGCGAAGATCTTTCCGTTGCAGCGGAGGAAGCCGGCAAAACCGCCGTGGCACTCGCGAAAAAGGGCGTGAAAGCGTCCGATATCGTCACGCTGAAATCGTTCGAAAATGCCATCATGGTACACGCGGCCATCTCCGGCTCCACAAACACGCTGATGCACCTGCCCGCCATCGCGCATGAGTTCGGCATTCCGCTCGACGCGGATACGTTCGACCGCATGCACCGCGGCGCGCATTATCTTTTGAATATCCGTCCCGCAGGCGAGTGGCCCGCGCAGTACTTCTATTATGCAGGCGGCGTACCGCGCATCATGGAGGAAATCAAAGACCACCTGCATCTCGATGTAATGACCGTCACGGGTAAAACGCTCGGCGAAAATCTGGAAGATTTAAAGAAAAACGGCTTCTACGAGAAGTGTGATACCTATTTAAAGAAAACCGGTCTCAAGCGCACGGATATCATCCGCTCGTTCGATGATCCCATCGGCACGAACGGCGCCATTGCCATTCTGCGCGGCAACATCGCCCCGGACGGCGCGGTCGTAAAACACAGCGCCGTGCCGAAGGAAATGCACAAGGCGCTTCTGAAGGCGCGCCCGTTCAACTGCGAGGAAGATGCCATCCACGCCATTTTAACGCACCAAATTCAGCCGGGCGATGCCGTCATCATCCGCTATGAAGGCCCGCGCGGCAGCGGTATGCCGGAAATGTTCTACACCACCGAAGCCATTTCGAGCGACCCGGAGCTTTCTGCCAGCATTGCGCTGCTGACGGACGGTCGCTTCTCCGGCGCAAGCAAGGGTCCCGCCATCGGCCATATTTCGCCGGAAGCCGCACAGGGCGGCCCCATCGCTTTAATCGAAGAAAACGACCTTATCGAGATCGACATTCCGCAGCGTATTCTGCGCGTCGTCGGTATCAACGGCGAAAAATGCAGCGAGGAAGAAGTGCAGCGCGTGTTTAACGAGCGCCGCAAAGCGCTGCCACCGTTTAAAAGCCGCTACACGCATGGCGTTTTAAAGCGCTTCACGCAAACGGCACACTCCCCCATGCAAGGCGGTTACATGGACTAAACCGAATCCTAAAAGCCTGCGTTATGCAACTCTCATTTTGAGTCCCTGCACAACGCAGGCTTTTCTTTTTCAAAATTCACCATGTATATACGTATAAATATACATTAATTTGTGCATTATTCCGCTTGATTTTTGAATGAAATCGGCGTAAAATACATTCATCTTCAAAATTATACAAACCAAAGCTTAAAGGTATATTGCGGAAGGGTGAATGTAAAATGAAAATTAAAAAGGTTTGCGCTTCATTTTTAGTTGGCGCTATGATGCTCTCACTTGCGGCATGTTCGGGCAGTACGAAGAAGATTGAAAGCCCGGCGGACTTTGAGGGCGCGAAAATTTCCGTGCAGACGGCGACCTCCGCGCACGAAAGCATTCAGGATATGCAGGACGAGGGCATGAACATCAACGTGCTGCCGTACGAAAAGGTGACGCAGTGCTTTGACGACCTCGCACTCGGCCGCGTGGATGCCGTGTACGTGGACAGCGTCGTTGCGGGTTACTACCTCGCGGAGGACGATACGAAATACCAGAAAACATGGACGAGCGAAACCGGCGAGCCAATCGGCGTATGTCTTAAAAAGGGTAACGACGATTTGAAAGAGCTCATCGAAGGTGCGATTGATACCTTATATTATGACGGCACCATGGCGCAGCTTTCCGAAAAGCACTTCGGCTCCGCCGCCGATGTGGACGGTGTGCGCAATGTGACGGAAAAGCCGGTGCTTGACCTTTCTAAGCTTAAAACGCTCAAGGACGGCACCTTAACCGTCGGCGTGGAAGTCGGCTACCCGCCGATGGAGTACACCGATGACGCAGGGCTTGAATATCAGGGCTTCGACATCGACTTTGCAAAAGCGCTCGGCGAGGTGCTGGGCGTAGACATCGAGTTTGTCAACACTGCGTGGGACGGCATTTTTGCGGGCCTTGATAAAGAGCAGTACGACGTCATTATCTCGTCCGTGTCCATTACGCCGGAACGTCAGGCCGCGTATGACCTTACGGAACCGTATGTCTCGAATCAGCTTGTCATTGTCACGTTGAAGTAAAAACGCCGATTTTACCCACAAATCTTGAAAAATACCTATGTATATATGTATAAATATACATTAATTTGGCAGTTTCGCTATTGACCCAAACGGGTTTTGGGGGTAGAATACAAGTATTCTAATCGATTGGTACAGTGAAACGACTGTATCTCTATTATCGGGGAAAATTGAGAAAGAAGGACAAAACACATGAAAATGAAGAAAATCCTTGCTGCCGTGCTCGCCGGCGTAATGGCACTCTCCGCCACCGCATGCAGCAGCTCCAGTACAAAGAAGATTGAAAGCCCGGACGATTTCGCCGGCGCCAAAGTCAGCGTGCAGACCGGCACCACCGCCCACGACGCTCTGCAGAAAATGCAGGAAGAGGGCGTTGACGTCGAGATTCTCCCGTATGAAAAGATTACGCAGTGCTTTGATGACGTTTCGCTCGGCCGTGCAGATGCCGTGTACGTAGACAGCGTTGTCGCGGCGTATTACCTCGCAGACGACGACTCTAAATTCCAGAGCGTTTGGAAAAGCGACGAAGGCGAACCGATGGGCGTCTGCATCAAGAAAGGCAACACAGACCTTTTGGAGCAGACCGAAAACGCCATCAACACGCTTTATTATAACGGCAAAATCTCCGAGCTCGCCATGAAGCATTTCGGCACCGATGTCACCGAGGGCGTGCGCAACGTCACCGAGGAACCGACCGTTGACCCGAGCAAGGTCAAGACCGTTAAGGACGGCGTTTTGACTATTGGCTTTGAGGCCGGTTATCCGCCGCTTGAGTACACCGACGACAGCGGCCTTGTGTATCAGGGCTTTGATGTTGATATGGCAGAAGAGATTGGTAAGCTGTTCGGCCTTGAGGTCGAGTTTGTCAACACCTCCTTCGACGGCGTTTTCGCAGGCCTCGATAAGGGCCAGTACGATATGATCATCGCCGGCGTTTCCATCACCCCGGAGCGTCAGGAAGCGTATGAAATGACCGAGCCGTACCTCTCCAACCAGCTCGTCATCGTCACAAAGAAGGACGCATAAGCGCAATAACGTAAAATGAAAATTCGGCAGGAGGCCCCGTTTTGAGGTCTCTTGCCCCATTTATATCGGAAAGGATATCACCATGAACGCCATTCAACAAATCATCGGCTGGATGCCGGCGCTGCTCCAGGCCACCGGCGTAACGCTTGCGCTTTCCGTCACCTCCGTGCTGACGGCACTCGTGCTCGCCGTGTTTCTTGCCCTCGGCAAGATCTCCAAAAACACCGTACTCCGCTCCGTGTGCGGTGCGTACATCTTCTTCTTCCGCGGCACGCCGCTTCTGATGCAGCTGTTTTTCCTCTATTACACGCTGCCGCAGCTCGTTCCGGCGTTCAATATTCAGAGCCGCTTTTTGGCCGCTTGGATCGCGTTCTCGCTGAACGTCGCGGCCTACCTCGCGGAGATCATCCGCGCAGCTATTCAGTCCATCGATAAAGGCCAGCTTGAAGCCTCCACGGCGCTCGGTCTCACCCACTCGCAGGCGATGCGCCTTGTCATCATCCCGCAGGCCTACCGCCGCATGATTCCGCCGATCTGCAACGAGTTCGTCATGGTGCTGAAGGATACCTCTCTTGTGTCCATCATCGCGCTGACCGATTTGACCTACCAGACGAAGATTATCGCTTCCAACAAGGCGAGCGCTCTCGTTTATATCCCGGCTATGATCATCTACCTCATCATCACCGGCGTGTTCACCGTTATTTTCAATCGCCTTGAAAAGCGCCTGTCCATCTACGAATAAGGAGGAATACGGCTATGTCTATCATTAAAACGGAAAATATCTGTAAGTCCTTCGGCTCCGTAGATGTGCTGAAAAACGTCAGCCTCACCGTAGAGCCGGGCGAAGTGGTCGTCATCATCGGACCGTCCGGCGCCGGCAAGTCGACGTATCTGCGCTCTTTAAACCACCTTGAAAAGCCTACGAGCGGCAAGATCTGGATCGACGACAAGCTCATCGAAGACCGCGTGAACGGCCACAATCAGGTAAAGCTGCCGCATAAAGAGCGCGCCGCTATTTTGCTTGAGATGGGTATGGTGTTTCAGCGCTTCAACCTCTTCCCGCACAAAACGGCACTGCAAAACGTCATGCTCGCCCCGATGAACGTGAAGGGCGTGCCGGAAAAGGAAGCCAAAGAAAAGGCCGTGAAGCTTTTAAATCAGGTCGGCCTCGGCGATAAGCTCGATTCCTACCCCGCAAAGCTTTCCGGCGGCCAGCAGCAGCGTGTGGCCATCGCCCGTGCGCTCGCCATGGAACCGAAAATGATGCTGTTCGATGAGCCCACCAGCGCCCTTGACCCGGAGCTTGTCGGCGACGTTCTGAACGTCATGAAGGAGCTTGCGGAAGAAGGCATGACGATGCTTGTTGTCACGCACGAAATGGGCTTTGCCCGCGAAGTGGCAGACCGCGTGGTGTTCATGTATGATGGCGCGATTTTGGAGGAAGGCTCCCCGAAGGAGATCTTCACAAATCCGAAGCACGACCGCACGCGCCAGTTCCTGCAAAGCGTTCTGTAAGGCGATAGCATGTTTGAAAATACCTCAAAATGCGAAGACTGCCTGTATTACGAGTACGACGATGAGTACGGCTTCTATGTCTGCGATATGGACTTAGACGAGGATGAGACCGCCCAGTTCATCGGCGGCCGCTTTCAAAACTGCCCGTACTACCGCCCCGGCGACGAATACACCATCGTCCGCAAGCAAATATAATAACATTGTATGACAAAAGCTCTCCCGAATTCGTTTCGGGAGAGCTTTTCTACATATAACTATAGATCGGTTGTTTACTTTTCAAATCACTTGTGATAACATGAGAAAAAACAAAGGAGAATGAAAATGGAGCTATATATTTTGATTGGACTCATTACAATTGTTCTTATTTTGCAGATTGTCTTTCTTCTCAAGAAGCCAAAAAGTGAAAATACTGCAACAAATACGAATTACGAAAGCAATTTTCAGCATATTGAAACCTATATTGCCGATGAGTTTTCACGTAGTCGAAAAGAAACATCCGAAAGCTTAAACAGCCGTTTGAGCGAAATGAACGCCCTGATACGCGAAATTCAGCAAATCAACACGCAGCAAAGCGAAAAGCTCAGCACAACCTTGACGAAGAATATCGATTCACTACTCGAGAGCAATGAAAAGAAGCTCGACCAAATGCGTCAAGCCAATATGGAGCAGAATGAAAAAATAAGCAGCGCCTTAACACAAAACCTAAAAGCTTTGCAGGAAAGCACTGAGAAAAAACTTGAGCAAATGCGCGAGGTCAGCGCACGGCAAAATGAACATATCAATGAAACGCTTACAAAAAGCTTAACTGCTCTACAAGAAAACAACGAAAAGAAGCTTGAACAGATGCGCATGACCGTCGATGAAAAGTTGACAGATACGCTTTCCAAACGTCTGGACAGCAGCTTTAAAGTCGTCGGCGAGCAGCTTAAAAGTGTTTACGAGTCACTCGGCGAAATGCGTAAGATCACCGGCGATGTGACAGCGCTCCAGCGCGTGCTGACAAATGTAAAAGCGCGCGGAACATGGGCAGAGGTGCAACTCGGCAATATACTGGAGCAAACACTCACCAAAGACCAGTACGACTGCAACGTATCTACGAAAAATGATACAAAGCGCGTCGAGTTCGCCGTTAAGATCCCCTCCCGTGAAAAAGACGGCGAGACCGTATGGCTCCCCATCGACTCCAAGTTCCCGCAGGAAGACTACATACGCATTTGCGAGGCTGCCGAAAAAGCCGATAAAGAGGCTCTGGAAGCCGCGCAAAAGGCTCTGGAGCAGAACATTAAAAATCAGGCAAAAACGATTGCCGAGCTGTACATCAATGTCCCAAAAACGACGGATTTTGCCATTATGTTCCTTGCTACCGAGGGGCTTTACTCAGAGGTGCTGCGCCGCCCCGGCTTGTGCGAGGAAATCCAAAACAAGTATCGCATCATGATCTGCGGTCCGACCACAATCACCGCGTTTCTCAACACGTTGAATGTCGGTTTCCGCACTATCGCACTAAACAAAAAGACAACAGAAATTCAAAAGACGCTCAGTGCCGTAAGCTCACAATATGATTTGTTTGAATCTCTCCTTGCTAAAGCAAAGAAGAAAATCGATGAAGCCGGTTCAAGTATCGAGGCTGCGCAAAAGAGAAATACGACAATTCAAAGGAAACTGCATAACGTAGACAAAATGGACGCAGATGAAGCCGAAGCACTGTTAAATTCCGGCGAGTGATTTCAAATCAAATAGAAAGATACCGCATTCAGCCTACAAACCGAATGCGGTATCTTTTTATCAAATGCTGTAATCGTTGACGAAAGTCGCCTGCTGCTGATCCAATATATCCTGCAGGGTGATGCTGTCGAGATATTCGTTGATGGCGCGGCTGAGCCCCTGCCACACAGGCAGCGTGATGCAGTCTGCACTGCGGTCGCACAGAACGGGGTCGTGATCGAGACACGCGACGGGCGCGAGACTGCCCTCCGTGATGCGCAGAATCATGCCCACAGTGTATTTATCCGGCGATTGCGCCAGACGATATCCACCCTGAAAACCGCGGCTTGCAAGAAGAATATCGGATTTATTGAGCATCGGCACGATCTGCTCCAGATATTTTTTGGAGACATTCTGACGGCGGGCAATGTCCTTCAGCGCGACGTAGCCGTCATTCTGGTGCTGTGCGAGATCCAGCAGCATGCGCAGCGCATAGCGCCCTTTGGTGGAAATTTTCATGCGGTATCCATCCTTTATGTAAAATAGCGTTTCCGGAATAAAACAAGCGGGCTCACTGTCCGCCGCAAACTTTATACCATAATAACATGTTTTTAGTAGGTTTTCAAGAGTTTTATTTTTGCCGGTAATTTACTGTAAAAACGCCCTCTATAAACTCCTTTAAACTCGCGAAAAAGGGCAAAGCCCGAAAACCTTGCCCCTTTCCCTCATTCATTTTTCTATCCCAAAAATATGTGTTTGGATTCTTGTATGCTGTATCAGTCTGCAAACATCGGCGTGGAGAGGTACCGTTCGCCGGTATCGGGCAGAAGCGCCACGATGACCTTGCCTGCGTTTTCCGGGCGCTTTGCAAGCTGTGCTGCCGCAAAGACTGCCGCGCCGGAGGAAATGCCCACCAAAACGCCCTCGCTGCGTGCCAGCGCGCGGCCGGTCGCAAACGCGTCCTCATTCTGCACGGGGAGAATCTCATCGTAAATGTCGGTGTTCAGCGTATCCGGCACAAAGCCCGCGCCGATGCCCTGAATTTTATGTGGGCCCGCCTTGCCGCCGGAGAGGACAGGGGAGGTAGCCGGTTCCACCGCGACAACCTTAACATTGGGGTTCTGCGACTTGAGGTACGCGCCTACACCGGAGAGCGTGCCGCCCGTGCCGACGCCTGTAACGAAAATATCGACCTTGCCGTCCGTGTCTGCCCAGATTTCCGGGCCGGTCGTCTTCAGGTGCACCGCCGGGTTTGCCGGGTTCGTGAACTGGCTCGGAATGTAGCTGTTTGGGGTCTGCTCGGCGAGCTCCTTCGCCTTTGCGATAGCGCCCGGCATACCCTTTGCGCCTTCGGTGAGGACAAGCTCCGCACCGTAAGCCTTCAAAAGGTTGCGGCGCTCCACACTCATCGTCTCCGGCATGGTAAGGATTACCTTATAACCGCGGGAAGCCGCAACGGAAGCAAGGCCGATGCCCGTGTTGCCGCTTGTCGGTTCAATGATAACTGCGCCGGGCTTCAAGAGGCCCTTTTCCTCGGCGTCGTCCAACATCGCTTTCGCGATACGGTCCTTTACGCTGCCTGCCGGGTTGAAATACTCAAGCTTCGCGTAGATTTTCGCGTTCAATTCATTTGCTTTTTCGTAGTTGGTGAGTTCAAGAAGCGGAGTGCCGCCGATGAGGTCTGTGATTTTGCGATATACACGCATGGTAAAGTCTCCTTAAAATACTTTATATAAATGAGTTTGCATTCTTGTATCGTTTCAGGCTGCGGCGCAACATCGCCGACTGTACGGAAACGGGTTCATATCGCGTCTCTCCTTTGCCTTGTTTTGCTAAGCTTATTAAACCTACTTATTTTATAGGTTATTTAACTTGCTTATATCCTATCACCACAGGGTAAATTTGTCAACATCTTTTTTCACTTTTCCTTTTACCTTTAAAACTCGTTGAAACGATCCGCCGATTTGCAATGCAAAATGCAGTTTCCCCCATATAATAGTAGGGTTTCCGAAAATTTTCTTCAATTTTTGCATTTTAGGGGTTGACAAATTGCAATCCAGCGTGTATCATACAAAACATACCAAGTCAATATGTTTTGAGTGTTATGAAATCTTCAAACATAAAAATTGAAGTAAATCTCAAAGGAGGCGCACCCCGATGATGCGATCCCTTTTCCGGCAAATGCTTCGCCACAATTTCAGAAACGGACGAATGTGAAGCTCAGCTTTTCGTCAACTTCTCAAAATCCGTTAAAACAAGAATTAAATTCTGAAATTATGAAAGAGGTATTACCATGAGCTATACATATGATAACAACTACCATTTTGAAACCATCCAGCTGCACGCAGGTCAGGAGAACCCGGACCCCGCTACCGATGCCCGCGCAGTGCCGATCTATCAGACGACTTCCTTCGTCTTCAAGAACTCTGCACACGCAGCAGCCCGCTTCGCGCTCGCAGATGTAGGCAACATCTACGGCCGTCTGACGAACTCCACCGTGGACGCATTTGAGCAGCGCATTGCAGCCCTTGAGGGCGGCGTGGCGGCGCTTGGCGTCGCTTCCGGTGCAGCAGCCATCAACTATACGTTTCTCAACCTCGCAAGCGCAGGTGACAACATCGTTTCCGCGAAGACCATCTACGGCGGCACCTACAATCTGCTTGAGCACACGCTCCCGCAGTACGGCATCACCGCAACGTTCGTAGACCCGGACGAAGAAGGCGCTTTTGAAAACGCGATTAACGATAAGACAAAAGCTGTCTTCATCGAGACCATCGGCAACCCGAACGCAACGCTGATTGACATTGAAAAGGTCGCAGCCATTGCACATGCACATAAGATTCCGCTTGTTGTAGACTCTACATTCGCAACGCCTTACCTCCTCCGTCCGTTCGAGTACGGCGCAGACATTGTTGTCCATTCCGCTACAAAGTTCATCGGCGGTCACGGCACGGCGATCGGCGGCGTTATCGTAGACAGCGGTAAGTTTGACTGGGAGGGCAGCGGCAAGTTCCCGTCCCTCGTAGAGCCGAACCCCAGCTACCACGGCATCAGCTTCACAAAGGACGTCGGCGCGGCAGCCTTTGTCACGAAGATCCGTGCAATCCTCCTGCGTGATACCGGCGCAACGCTCGCTCCGCTGCACGCATTCCTGTTCCTGCAGGGTCTTGAAACGCTCTCTCTGCGCGTTGAACGCCATGTTGAGAACGCGCTGAAGGTTGTCGATTTCCTCTCCAAACACCCGAAGGTCGAAAGTGTCAACCATCCGTCTCTGCCGGACAGCCCGTACCACGAGCTTTATAAGAAGTATTTCCCGAACGGCGGCGCTTCCATCTTCACGTTCAACATCAAGGGCGGCGCTAAGGAAGCACAGGCGTTCATCGATAGACTCAAAATTTTCTCTTTGCTCGCAAACGTCGCAGACGTGAAGTCCCTCGTTATCCACCCGGCTTCCACCACGCACTCGCAGCTCAACGAAGAAGAGCTCGCAGAGCAGGGCATCCAGCCGAACACCATTCGCCTCTCCATCGGCACCGAGCACATCGATGACATCATCGCCGATCTTTCCCAGGCTTTCGGTGACTGATTCAAAACACTCCTTAAAACTGACTTCTCCGATATCCTATTTTCCGTGTCCCCACGTCAGAAATGGCGTGGGGACATGCTTTTTCCCGAAATCCGGCGGCTTTGCATCTTGACATCCCGCCCTATCTGTGTTAGAATTTTAAGGCTAATAAAGTTAGCTTATAAAGTAACAATTCGGAGGCGAAATGATATGAAACACATTCAGACGCTTGAGACCCGCAACCTGTGCGAAAGCGCAAAGAACGGCGGCTGCGGCGAGTGCCAGACTTCCTGCCAGTCCGCTTGCAAGACGAGCTGCGGCATTGCAAACCAGCAGTGCGAGAACACGGAGAAGAACGCGAAGTAATTCAAAGGTTCAGAAAACGCCGCCTTTTTTGGCGGCTTTTTTCATGTATAGATGCGAAAGGATTTTTTAGATGATACACCGTTATAAACTCGGCGGCATGAACATCGTGCTCGATATCTGTTCCGGCTCCGTCCACCTTGTCGATGAAGTTGCCTATGACATGATTGGCCTGTTCGAGACCGAAAGCCGCGAGGCGATTACCGCCGCTATGCTGGAAAAATACGGCGACCGTGAAGACGTGACCGAAGCCGACATCAACGAGTGCTACGAGCAGATTGAAGAGTTGCGCGACGCCGGTAAGCTCTTCACCCCCGATACGTTCGAGTCGATGGCAGGTGCCCTGAAAGCGAAAAGCGCCAACGTCGTCAAGGCGCTGTGCTTGCACGTGGCGCACACCTGCAATTTAAACTGCTCCTACTGCTTTGCAAGCCAAGGCAAGTACCACGGCGACCGCGCTCTCATGTCCTTTGAGGTCGGCAAGCAGGCGCTTGATTTCCTGCTCGAACACTCCGGCACGCGCCACAATTTGGAAGTCGACTTCTTCGGCGGCGAACCGCTGATGAATTTCGACGTCGTAAAGCAGCTTGTCGCGTATGCCCGTTCCCGCGAAAAGGAATGCGGTAAGCACTTCCGCTTCACGTTGACGACAAACGGCGTTTTGATCGACGACGGCGTCATCGATTTTGCAAACCGCGAGATGAGCAATGTCGTTTTAAGCCTCGACGGCCGCAAGGAAGTGCACGACCGCTACCGCGTAGACTACGCCGGCAACGGCAGTTGGGAGCGCATCGTTCCGAAATTCCAGAAGCTCGTCAAGGCGCGCGGCAACAAGGCGTATTACATGCGCGGCACATTCACGCACGCAAACCCGGATTTTCTCAAAGACATTCAGCAGATGCTCGACCTCGGCTTTACGGAACTGAGCATGGAACCGGTCGTCTGCGCACCGGGAGACCCCTCCGCGCTGACCGACGAAGACCGCGTCATCGTCATGGAGCAGTACGAAAAGCTTGCTGAGCTCATGCTGGAGCGCCGCCGCGCCGGCAAACCGTTCACGTTCTACCACTATATGATTGATCTCACCGGCGGCCCGTGCATTTACAAGCGCATTTCGGGCTGCGGCTCCGGCACAGAGTACATGGCCGTCACCCCGTGGGGCGACCTCTACCCCTGCCACCAGTTCGTCGGCGACGAAAAATTCCGCCTCGGCGATGTTTGGACAGGCGTGACGAACACGGAAATTCAGGCGGATTTCGCCTCCTGCAACGTGTACGCTCACCCCGAGTGCCGCGATTGCTGGGCAAGACTGTACTGCTCCGGCGGCTGCGCCGCAAACGCCTACCACGCCACCGGCTCCGTCCGCGGCGTTTACAAAGAGGGCTGCGAGCTCTTTAAAAAACGCATGGAATGCGCCATCATGCTCGAAGCCTCCAAGGCATTGGATAACAACGCATGATAACCGCGCCAATCTGCGAATTTGTGCGCCGCTACCGATATAGCGGCGCTTTGCGCATGCACATGCCGGGCCACAAGGGCACCGCGCTGCTCGGCCCCGAGCCGCTCGACCTCACCGAGATTGAGGACGCAGACGTGCTCTACCACGCCGAGGGCATCATCCGCGAAAGCGAAGCGAACGCCGCCGCGTTATTCGGCACCAAAAAGACGGTCTATTCCGCCGAGGGCTCGTCCCTGTGCATCCGCGCCATGCTGTATCTTGCGCTGCTGCATGCCCGCGCAAATCACAAAAAGCCCGTCATTGCGGCAGGCCGTAACGCACACAAGGTCTTCATGACGGCCGCAGCGCTGCTCGACCTTGACATTCGCTGGATCTACGGCACGGAAAGCGTCATTTCCTGCGCCATCACCCCCGCGCAGCTCGAAGACGTGATCGTATCGGAAAACCCTGCCGCCGTGTACATCACAAGCCCGGATTATCTCGGCAACATCGCGGACATCAAGTCCCTGTCCACCGTCTGCAAAAAACACGGCGTATTATTGCTCGTCGATAACGCCCACGGCGCGTACCTGCATTTTCTGCCCGAGCCCATGCACCCCATGCAGCTCGGCGCAGACATCTGCTGTGATTCCGCACACAAAACACTGCCGGTCTTAACGGGCGGCGCGTATCTGCACATCGCGCACGGCACGCCGGACATGTTCGCGCAGCGTGCGGAAAGCGCCATGGCGCTCTTTGCGTCCACGAGCCCGTCCTACCTCATTTTGCAGTCGCTCGACGCAACGAATCCGCTTTTAGCAACATCTTTTCCCGCACAGCTCAAAGCCTGTGCGGAGCGTCTTGACACGCTGAAAGCAAAACTCCGTGCGCACGGCTATGCTCTTTGCGGCGAGGAGCGCACAAAGCTCTGCTTATTGCCGAAGTCCTTCGGCTACACGGGCACAGCTCTGGCGGAAATTTTGACGCACAGCAATATTTACTGCGAGTTTTCCGACGCAGACCACCTTGTGATGATGTTCACGCCGGAGACCACACCCGCAGATTTTGCCCGTCTCGAGCGCGCGCTGCTCTCCGTTCTGCCCGCCCCGGCGATCCTTTCAAAGCCGCCTGTGCCGCCGCATGCCGAGCGTGTACTTTCCCCGCGCGAGGCGCTCTTCTCGCCGAGTGAAACGTTACCGCTTTCCGAGTGCAAAAACCGCATTTTGGCAGACGCCAACGTGAGCTGCCCACCCGCGGTGCCGCTTGCTGTATGCGGTGAGCGCCTGACCCCTGAGGTCATCTCCGCGATGGAATACTACGGCACCGAGCACTGCACGGTCGTTGTGGAATAATCACTATTTTAAAATATAAAAGTCTCCGTTTTCCTCTTTGATTCAGAGAAAGGCGGAGACTTTTTGCTTCTATTTTATCTTGTTTGAATTTCTAAAGACAGTCGCAGACCGCCTTTCAGGGAACCCATGCAACTGTGTTCCCTACGCTTGAAGCGTCCACCGGATGTTTCAAGCTACCTTTCTCATTTTGGGTTAGGCAAAAGGTGTTTCGTCGTTTGCGAACGACGACTTAGGGTGTTGCCCCAAGACCCCACCAACTTTCTCGAAGGAAGTTGGACAAAGACTTTATTCGTCGCTCCGCTATCGTTGTCGTAAACGCGTCAAATCTTAATTTTCAGCCATTTGCCCTGCTTCATTCTGAAATACCCAAGGCAGAATCGCATAAATTGGTCACCGAACAACCCAAGCCACACGCCAAGCAGTCCCAGTCCCAGCGGGTAGCACAGCAGCCAGCTTAAGCCCGGTCGGATAATGGCGACGCTGATCATAGACGCAAACGCGGTATACTTCGTATCGCCCGCGCCTCTCAGGCAACCGAAGAAAATAACCTGCGTGATCTGGAGATAAATGATAACGCACAGCATGCGCATAATCATCACACCCATATCGAGAATTTCCTGCTCACTCGAAAACAGGCCATAGAGATTCCTGCCGAAGAACAGGAAAACCATCGACATCACAAACGCGCAGAAAAGTCCGATTCGCTGACACATGGAGGCGTACAGCTTTGCAAGGTCGCGCCGTTCTTCGCCGAGACTCCTGCCGATCAGCGCCACAGACGCCACCGAAAGCCCATCACCGAGTGAGAACGTCAAACTCATCATATTCATGCCAATCTGGTGCGCAGCATACGCAGTGGTGCCGAGGTTCGCAACGGTGATGGCGAACAGCAAAAAGCCGATGCGTAGGAAAATCTGCTCCACAAACGCGCTGGAACCGACGTTAAGCAGTGAGCGCACGTCAAACCTCGAGGTAAAAAAGCCTTTCACGCCGCGGATATACACAAACGAGGACTTCGCGAACATGGAATGCAAGCTCATCGCGCAGCCGAGCACAGAGCCGATGACGGTCGCAAGCGCCGCGCCGCGCGTGCCGAGCGCCGGAAACCCGAAGTTGCCGCCGATCAAAAGATAGTTGAACACCACGTTCACAAGGTTAGAGACCATGTTCGTGCGCAGCGCGATCTTTGTGTTGCCCGCGCCGCGCTGTGCCGCGTTCACGATCATCATCACGGTCGTAAACCCGATGCCGCCCATGATGATTTGGAAATACTCCACCGCCGCTTCATGCGTATCGTCCGCCGAGCCCGCAAAGCGGATAATGGGGTCTGCAAACGCCGTAAACGTAACGCTGATGATCGCCGTCAAAATCACGGCGACCAGAATGCATGTTTTCAAAATGCGCACCGCGCTTTCGCGGTTCTGCTCGCCCCTACGCCGTGCAACCAGCGCCGAGATGGCCGTGCTCATCGACATAAACAGCGCCAAACCGATGAACTTCGGCTGCTGCGTCAGGCCCACCGCTGCAATGGCGTAAGAGCCCAGCGTGCTCACCATGATGGTATCGATAAAGCCGACGAGCGCCACCAAAAACGATTCCACCATCGAAGGCCACGCCATGTTGACGGTCGTTTTGAAAAGCGAGTTCGTAGACGGCAGCTCGCCCGTCACAGGCTCGCCGTGCAAAACATGCTGTGCGTTAAAGAGTTCCAAAAGTATTCACCCATTCCCAAAATAGTTGCTTTTGAAACATTATAGCATTAAAAAAGAAGCCGGTCAAGACGCGTACCGTTTATTTGTACGCAGTTCGACCGGCTTTTCAACCGTTATTTGTTTATTTTGTGGCAAGAAGCACTGCCGTGTTGGATTTCGCCCAGCACACGCGTACCTCTGCAAAGCCCGCTTTGAAAAGCAGCGCCGCTTCGCCCGCCACATACTGCGGCGTAAAGCAATAGTAATGCTCGTCTGCCGACAAGTGCTGCTCCTTGCGCTTCTGCTCAAACTCGGAACGGCAGAAGTCCTCATACATCTGCGTCGGCGCGAATTTGTCGCTCAACAGAAAGAACCCGCCCTTTTTAATGCTGCGGCACACGCGGTGAAACAGCTCCAAATTCTCTTCGCGGCTGTAATAATGCAGCGCCATCATGGAAACCGCACCGTCATAGCTTTCCGGCTCCAACTCATATTTAAAGAAATCACCACAAATTGTGCGGATGCGCTCCTTGTGCTCCGGCAGATTTTTCGGAATTTCCGAGAGCATTTTATCCGCGCAGTCAATGCCGTCCACATAAATCGTCGGGTTCTGCTCTAAAATTGCCGTAAGACCCGTGCCCGTGCCGATACCGATGTCCAGAATGTGCAGGTGCTCCTTCTTCGGGAAAAACTCCGCCGTGCGGCGAATGTAGCCGTCTTCATCCTCTGCGCTGCGTTTCAAGCGCTCGTCATAAGACTCCACCGCGCCGTTAAAATAACTGTCGATCCTTTCCAGTGGCATATGCACACCAATCCTTTCCTGCCGACGCAATACTCTAAACGATAGTTTTGCGTCAGGCGCATAAGCTATGCAAAACTTTTGCGATATTTTTCATTTACCCATTATTACTATTTTACTGGAAATTCGCTCACCTTGCAACTTGGAAAAACGACAATTCTGCGCGGGCTTCGGCAAAAGATATTGGACTAATCCATGAATATCCCGCTGAATACCGCGGTTTACGCGAAGATCATGCGGCCAAAGTCCTGCGGACGATGGAAATCCGGCGTTTCGCTCGTCGTCTCATTCCACATCATATAGTGCGGCTGCACGGTGAGGTCGCCGCATTTAAAGCAGTTCGCGCGGATCACACGCCCGCTTTTGAAGTCGTAATCGGGGTAAAATACATGCAGAAATTCGAGCGGAATTTCATAAAAGATTTCCCACCCATCCGCCGTTTTGTTCGTGCGGATGTTAAAAAGCTTCTTGTGGTCTTCCGGGATCAAACGGATGCTGTCTGCTCTGCCGTGGCCGAAGCCAAGGAAAATCGCGCCGTTCAAGTTCAGCTCAATGTTAAAATACCGCCCGTCCTCCGGCACCGGGGAGAAGAAAAACTCCATGCAGCTGTCCGTGCAGATACTGCCGAGCTTATCGGTCAGCTCCGCGCGGATGTTCTTTTCGTGCGCCACTTGGTGCACGTAGATTTTCTCGTCGTCGTGGCAGATCTGCTGCTCCATGCGCACACCCGCGTCCGGCAACCAACAAACATTGTCCACCTGCAGCTCCGGCACCTTTGTCCAGTCCGGCGCACCCACCGTTTTCTCAATGACATACTCTTTCATATTCATACAGCTCCTAACCGTTTTCCGCCCATCGCGGTTTTCCATAGCTTCATCATACCAGATTTTGCCGTAAAATACAACAATTCCATAAAAAACAGGCGCTCCCGAAAAACGGAAGCGCCTGCGAAAAAGCTATTCTAATTTAAACAAAGCGATCAAGACAACAGTGTGCTAAGCCGTCAGGCGGTCTTTGTACAATGGTGTCTTATACTTCGTGCGGGTACTTTCTCATGTAGGAAAGCAGCTCGTCAACGGTGGTGAAGGCCATGCCGGTGACGGTGTCGGCAGCACCATAGTAGATGGTGATGCGGCCGGTGTCGGCATCGGTCAGGGTAGCGCACGGGAACGTAACGTTCGGCACGTCACCGGTGAGCTCATAGCTCTCTTCCGGACCGAAGACATAGAAGTTGCCTCTTTCCTTCACGATCCACGGCTTCTCGTGGTCAAGAAGCGCTACGCCGAAGCGATAAACGAAGCCGTTGCAGGAGTTCAGAACGCCGTGATAAATCATCAGCCAGCCTTCATCGGTCTCGATCGGAATCGGGCCGGGGCCGACCTTCTTGGACTGCCAGCCGGAGTGACTGCTCGTGCCGAAGACATAGCGGTGCTTGCCCCAATACGTCATGTCCGGGCTCTCGCTGTAGAAGATGTCGCCGAACGGAGTGTGACCGGTGTCGGACGGACGGCTCAGCATTGCGAAGTTGCCGTTGATCTTCTTCGGGAACATAACGCCGTTGCGGTTATACGGCAGGTAAGCGTTCTCCATCTGATAGAAGGTCTTAAAGTCATAGGTATAGCCTACGCCGATCGTCGGGCCGTGGAAACCGTTGCACCAAGTGATGTAGTAACGGTCCTCAATCCAGCAAACGCGCGGGTCATAGCGATATTCCTTGCGGGTTACGCACGGGTCGCAGCCGGGAGCCGGCTGGAAGTCGATCGGCTCGTGGTTGATCTTCCAGTTGATGCCGTCATCGGAGAAGCCTGCGAAGATGTCCATCTCAACAGAGCGGTTGTCGCAGCGGAAAACGCCAGCGAACTTGCCCTCAAACGGGACAACTGCGGAGTTGAAGATGCTGTTGGAAGTGGGGATGAGATCACGCGGAATGATCGGGTTGTGGTCATAACGCCAAACCGGCTTATCGTAGCCCTGCGGCTTATCCTGCCACGGGATGTTCGGGAGTGCATTGCCGATAATTTTAGCCATTGTAGTTTCCTCCATTTTATATTTTTTCAAAAGACATTCGAAAGCGAACACATACAGTCCTTTACAATGTGTAACCGCTTCCACATCACATTAACTATAATACAAACCAAGAGAAAAGTAAAGCTATTTTTTCCGAAAAAGCCGTTTCTATCACAATTCCACCAAATTTCATCGCCGCCTTTAGCAAAATGCCGAAGCCCGCGCCGTACGCAGCATCACAAACCGCCAACTTTATGCAACAAATGCCTATTGCGCAAAAGCCGCATAAACGATATACTGTTGTTATAAACGGATATTTCTCTGCCCGAATTTTTATGTTTTCCCGAAAGGACCGATCTTATGGCGATTTTATTTGATGCCGAAAAGAAAATTTTCAAGCTGGATACCGCTTCCTCCAGTTACGTTTTTGCCGTGCATGACAGCGGCCGCCTGCTGCACCTCTACTACGGCGCATACCTGCCGGACTGCGACATGCGCTATTTATTGGACCGCGGCTACTTCGTCTCCTTCACGCCCGACGCCGCAGGCTACGTCGGCACGGAGTTTTCCCCGGATACACAGCCGAGCGAATATTCCTGCAACGGCACCGGCGATTTCCGCATCTCCGCACTCCAAATCCGCAACGCGGACGGCAATATCGCGACCGACATCCGCTACGTTTCGCACCGCATTTTAAGCGAAAAACCTGCGCTGCCCGGCATGCCGTCTCTGCGCGACGAAAACGGTGACAGCGAAACGCTCGAGGTCACCACGCTCGACCAAACGACGAACGCCGAAGTGAAGCTCTACTACACCGTTTACAAAGATCTGCCCGTCATGACGCGTCACGCCGTCGTGACGAACACGTCCGACCGCGCCATGGAGCTTGAGCGTGTGTTCAGCGCCTGCCTCGACTTCAACACGATGGATTACGACATGGTGCACCTTTACGGCAAGTGGGCAAAGGAGCGCACCGTTACAGAGCGCCCGCTCTGCCACGGCATTCAATCCATCCAGAGCAAGCGCGGCTCTTCCTCACACAACCACAACCCGTTCGTCGCACTGAAAGCCCACGACGCCACCGAAGAAAACGGCGAAGTCTACGGCATCAACCTCATTTACAGCGGCAACTTCTCCATTGAAGCCGAGGTAGATTGTTTGAATACCACGCGCCTTCTCGCGGGCATCAACCCCACCGATTTCACCTGGTGCCTGGAGCCAAACGAATCTTTCACCGCGCCGGAAGCCGTCATGGTCTACACCGATAAGGGTCTCGGCGAGATGAGCCGCATTTTCCACCGCACCTACATGAAGCACCTCATCAAAAGTCCGTGGCGCGATGTGGAACGCCCCGTGCTCATCAACAGCTGGGAGGCCGCATATTTCGATTTTGACGATGATAAGCTTGTCGCGTTCGCACACGAAGCCGCCAAAATGGGCGTCGATATGCTTGTCATGGACGACGGTTGGTTCGGCCGCCGCGAAAGCGACGATTCCTCCCTCGGCGACTGGTATGTCAACGAAAAGAAGCTCAAAGGCGGCCTCAGTTCCCTCATCGAGCGCGTCAACGCAGAGGGCTTAAAGTTTGGCATCTGGTATGAGCCGGAGATGATTTCTCCGGACAGCGACCTCTACCGCGCCCACCCGGATTGGTGCCTGCACGTGCCGAACCGTGAAAATTCCCCCGCACGCTTGCAGTACGTCCTCGATATGACGAGAAAAGACGTGCGCGATAATATCTTCGCGCAGATGTATAAAGTCCTCAGTGAAAATAAGATTGATTACGTCAAATGGGACTTCAACCGCAATCTGACCGAGGTCGGCTCTGCGCTGCTCCCGCCGGAGCGCCAGAAGGAGGTCATGCACCGCTTCGTGCTCGGTACATACGACCTCATGGATCGTTTTGTCAAAGCGTTTCCGAATATCCTCTTTGAAAACTGCTCCGGCGGCGGCGGACGTTTCGATGCCGGCATGCTGTATTATTCCCCGCAGATCTGGTGCAGCGACAACACCGACGCCATCGAGCGCCTCACCATTCAGTTCGGCACGTCCATGTGCTACCCTATCTCCTCGTTTGGCGCACACGTCGCAGCCCGCCCGCGCACCTCGCTTAAAACCCGCGGCAACGTCGCCATGTGCGGCACATTCGGCTACGAGTTAGACCCCAGAAAGCTCACCGACGACGAAAAAGCCGAAGTAAAGCAGCAGATCGCCGACTACCGCAAATATCACCGCCTTGTCCGCGAGGGCGATTTCTACCGCCTCGTCTCCCCGACCGAGAACGACTTCTACTGCGCGTGGGAGTTCGTTTCGCCGGATAAAACGGAAGCCATGATGACTGCCGTCGTCATGCGTCAGCCCGAGACCCGTTACTGCGTGCAGCGCCTGCGCGGCCTCGACCCCAAAACGTACTATCAGGACGAGGAGACCGGCACCGTCTATTCCGGCGCCATGCTGATGAACGCAGGCCTTAATTTGACAAGAGACGTCTACGAAGACGGCACCAGCGTCACAAAGCACTTTAAAGCTGTAAAATAAAGCCGCCGAAATCCATAATACCGCAACGTTAAAAGTCTTTGATTAAACTTTCTTCAGAAAGTTTATGGGGTCTCGGGGCAACGCCCCAAGTCGCGCTCCGCAGAGCGCGAAACACTTTTTGCCTCCACAAAACCAGAACCGTAGGAAACCCAGTTGCATGGGTTCCCTGCATGATTTGCCCCGCAAATCATTAGAATTAAATGAACAAAGCAGGAACCCCGTAAACACACAACGTGCCAACGGGGTTCCTGCTATATAAATCATAAAAAAATCGACTTATTTCTCATCCGCATGCGTGCTGTTCATCAGGCGGATAAGTGCCTTCTGTGCGCGTTCCTCGCATACCGCAATAATCTCATCGCCCGCTTGCAGCACCGTGTCGCCGCCCGGAATGATGAGTTTGTTATTTCGCACAATGGAAATCAGCAGCGCCCCCTTCGGGAACACCACCTCACGCACCGACTTGCCGTGCAAAACCGAATTCTCTCCAAGCGTCACGGAGCAAATCTGACCGCGGCCCTTGTTCAGCGATGCCACAAGATGAAACTCCATCAGGTTCGCTTCCTGCTCAATCATCTGCGCAATGATTTCCGTGCTGCTCACCGCATAATCCACGCCAAGCACACGCATTGTCTCCAAATTGCGCGGGTCGTTTGCGCGGGCAATCACTTTTTTCGCGCCGAAATACTGCTTTGCAAGCTGCGACGCAACGAGATTATTCGCATCGTCACCAGATATCGCAATAAAGCAGTCGGCGTCACGTACACCGGCGTTTTCCAGCATGTCAATGTTCGTGCCGTCGCCGCAGATGATCTCCACGTCCAGCGCGTTTGCAAGCTGTAAGCTGCGCGCGCGGTCGCTCTCGATGATACGCACCTCGTGGCGGCGGCCCTCCAAAATGCGGCGCGCAAGGCTTTCGCCCACCTTGCCGCCGCCCATAATGACAATGTTCATGGCACATCCCCCTTAATCAATTGCGCGGCTGTACACAATCTCGTCGCCTGCCTCGGGCTTCAAGGGTGCAAGCCCCGCTAAAACGAACGCGCCGCTTTTGCGGATGATGCCGAACACCACTTCGCCCGGGTTGCCGCGCAGTTCGTCCACATTCTTGCCGATCTGATGCCGCTCCGCCGGCCGCACGTCAAAGTCGACCGTATGCAGACCGAACTCGATTTTCTTGTTCATTTTTTCGCCGCTCAGCATCCGCACAATGCGGTCGCCGGCGTGGTTTGTGGGGCAAATGGTATGCAATCCCATATGCTCAAAAATCAATTCACGCGCGGGGTCGGATACACGCGCCACCACGTTTTGGATACCGAAGTAATCGCGCGCAATCTGCGCCACCGTGATATTGAGGTTATCGTCCGCCGTTGTCACCGCCACCGCGTCGCAGCTTTCAATGCCCGCTTCGCGCAGGTTGCGAATATCCATCGGGAACCCGCGGAATGTCACGCCCTCGAAATCGTTTTCCAAAAGCTCCAAGTCGCTTTCAATGTTGCTTAAAACAGAAACGTCCCAACCCATTTCGTCCATGGTGCGGGCGATTTTTCGCCCAAGCAGGCCGCAGCCTATAACTAACACATTCATAGTTTACCTCAGCGTCGCTCCGGATCTTCCGTATCGCGAATGGTCTCTGCCGTCATGCCGTCTGATGTGCTGCCGGAGCTCGTATTCTCTCGGTTACCGCCGTTTACGATGATAGGATTATTCGCATTCGGCGTCGGCTCTGCGGTGGGAGCGGGTGTCGGCGATGCCTCGCTGCCATTTTGCGCGTCACCGCTGTCCCCGTTGTCATCGGTCGTGCCGTCTTCCGCATTCGGGGTCGGCGAGGGCATCGCGGTCGCAAGTGCGGTCTTCTCTTTCTCACTGATCGTCACAAATTCCGCGAACACATACGCATTCTGTCCAAAGTAAGAGATTTCCACCCACTCGGAGGTATCGTCCTGTGCCACAACCTCGAACACCTCGCCGGCCTCTGCCGTGCCGAGAATTTCGGAATCCGTCGAAGCCTCGCTGCGCACATTCAATGAATCGTCGATGTCGTTGATGGTCGCCACCTTCACTTTTTCGACCGGCACGGGCGTTGCGGTAGGCTCCACGCTCGGGGAGGGGGAGGGCTTCGCCTTGGCGCTGCCATTGCCGCACGCCGCGGTGCCAAGGATTATCATGGCGCACAGTGCCGCCGTGACCGCCGTTTTCAAAATGTTTTTATAATGGATGCTTCGTTTCATAAAAGCTCACTTCGCCTTTCTTTTTTCGGCGCGCATTCAAAACGCCGCCGGAACAGAAGATGATTTGTTATTAGCTATTCTAACACAGTTTAAAGGAAAATCCAATACTTCGCCCGGTTTTTTCATTTCTTTTGCAAAAATCACCCGCATTTCTTGCCATTACTCCGAAAAGGGGCTATAATTACAGGGAATATTTTGCTTGGATATTGGAGTGTTCATCATGTTAAAACCCGAACAGATCGCGTCCGTCAAGGGCCGCGGCTTCCTCATCAATCGCGGCACAGAGTGCTTCTCCGGCCGTCTCGTCTGCGCCGGCGCGGTCTTCACCGCCGCCGACCTGCGCACCATCTCCGAGATTGCCGAAAAATTCGGCAGCGGCAAGGTGACGTTCACCTCCCGCCTGTCCGCCGAGATCGTCGGCATCCCCTTCGAGCAGATTGACGCCGCCTGCGATTACGCTGCCGAGCGTGGCCTCTACTTCGGCGGCACCGGCGCTAAAATACGTCCCGTCACCGCATGTAAGGGCACCACGTGCGTCTACGGCAATTACGATACACAGGCGCTCGCCAAAGAGCTGCACGAAAAATACTACGTCGGCTGGGCAAATGTCAAACTGCCGCACAAGTTCAAAATCGGCATCGGCGGCTGCCCGAATAGCTGCATGAAGCCTTCTCTAAACGATTTCGGCATCGAGGGCCACCGCGTGCCGATCTTCGACGAAGACACCTGCCGCGGCTGCAAGGTCTGCATGGTAGAAAAGTCATGTCCCTCCAAAGCTGCACACGTCGAAAACGGCAAATTACATATCGATGAAAAGTGCCTCGCCTGCGGCGTCTGCACCGGCAAATGTCCGTTTAAGGCTGTCCGCCACGAAAGCCCGGTCGTTTACCGCATTTATGTCGGCGGCACGTGGGGCAAGCAAACACGCATGGGCACGCCGCTCAGCCGCTTCGTCACCCGCGCGGAGATTGAGCCTCTGCTCGAGAAGACCATGCTCTGGTTCAAGGAAAACGCCATGCCCAAAGAACGCCTCGGCAAAGCTATTGACCGTCTTGGCATCGAAAAATTCGAGCACGACGTCTTCTCTGATGATCTTCTGAACCGCCGTGAGGAGATCCTCGCAAAATAATTCCGAAAGGATACCCTATGAAACTCAAGTCCCTCGCAGCGCTCGCGCTTTCCGCCGTGCTGCTCCTTTCCGGCTGCGCCGCCCCGGCGCAAAACGAAACCACCCCTGAAAGCTCCTCCGCCGCTTCCGAAACGACCGCCGTCTCTGAGCGCGTCATTACGGATTCCTACGGCACCAAAACGGAGCTCCCCGATGATCCGTGCGTCGTCTCCCTTTACGGCTCGTTTGCCGAATGTTGGCTGCTCTCCAGCGGTAAGCTCGCCGGTATTACCGAAGATGCCGTAGACGAGCACGGCATCGAAATCGATGACGGCACCGCGCTCGTCGGCACCGTCACGGAGCCGAATCTTGAGAGCGTCGCGGCACTCTCCCCGGATTACGTGATTTTATCCGCCGACCTGCCCGCCCACGCGGAGCTCGATTCCGCCCTCACCGATATGCAGATTCCCCACGGCTATTTTCACATGGATAACGTCATGGATTATGCAAAGATCATGCTGAATTTCTGCGCCGTCAACGACCCGGACGGTGAAAAATACGACGAAAACGTCACGCAGGTTTTAAAGCGCATTGAATCTATAAAGCAGGAGACAGCCGAAAAGCTCTCCGGACAGAAAGCTCCCACCGTCCTGCTTTTGCGCGCTTATTCCACCAGCGTCAAGGCCAAAGGCGAAGACACCGTTGCGGGCGCCATTTTAAAAGAGCTCGGTGCGCACAACATCGCAGACGATAACGAAAGCCTGCTCGAAGACCTCAGCTTGGAATCCGTCATCGAAGCCGACCCGGACTACATCCTCGTCATGACGATGGGCAGCGAAGAAAACGCCAAGACCTACATGGCAGAGAACATCGAAAATAACCCCGCGTGGAGCGAACTCTCCGCCGTGAAAAACGGCCGCTACATCTATCTGCCGAAAGACCTTTTCCACTATAAGCCCTTAAACCGCTGGGACGAGAGCTACGCATACATTGCAAAGCTCCTTTTGAACGAAGATGCGTAAGAAAATTTTATTTCCCGCAGCGCTTTTGCTGCTCGTTTTCTCCTTTGTGCTGAGCCTCTGTGTCGGCTCGGCACAAATTTCTATTCGCGAAGCTGTCTCTGCCCTGCAAAACGGCAGTTTAACGCCCGACAGCCGCATCCTGTTCTACGTGCGCCTGCCGCGCGCCCTTGCCGCCGTGCTCTCGGGCGCAGCACTTGCGGTCTCCGGTGTGCTCTTGCAGAATGTCTTAAATAACGCCCTTGCCGCACCGAACATCATCGGTGTCAACGCCGGGGCGGGCTTTGCCGTGCTGTTTTTGCTCGCCGTCTTCCCCACAGCCACCGCGTTTTTGCCGTTTGCAGCATTCCTTGGCGCTCTTTTCGCGTCGCTGCTCATTTATGCCGTCGCAGCAAAAAGCGGTGCTTCCCGCACAACGATCACCCTCGCGGGCGTGGCCTTAAGCAGTGTTTTCACCGCCGGCAGCAACGCCATAAAGACCTTTTTCCCGGATACCATCTATAATTCCAGCTCCTTTTTCATCGGCGGATTTTCCGGCATCGCGTACAAAAATCTCACCCCCGCGTGGATTGCCATCCTGCTTGGTCTGCTCCTTGCTGTGCTGTTTTCCGGCGAAATGGACGTTCTCTCCCTCGGCGATGAGACCGCGCAGTCGCTCGGCATGCGTGTGCAAGGAACACGCTTTCTCCTGCTCATGACGGCCAGCCTGCTTGCTGGCGGCGCAGTCAGCTTTTCGGGGCTTCTCGGCTTCGTGGGGCTCATCGTACCGCACATCCTGCGCCACTTCATCGGCGCGCGCCACCGCATCTTAGTGCCGCTTTCGGCCCTCTTCGGCGCGTCGTTCGTCTTATTGTGCGATACCCTCAGCCGCACGCTGTTTTCCCCGTATGAGATTCCCGTCGGCATCGTACTGTCGCTGCTCGGCGGCCCGTTCTTCCTTTTCCTCATCGTGCGCAAAAAAGGAGGAAAACTCGAATGAACCGAAACCTTTCCACCGCCTTAAAATTCGCTGACCTTTGCGTCACGTTAAATCACGCCGAAATTCTCCGCGGAGTCTCGGGCGAACTCCGCCGCGGCGAAGTCACCGGCATCCTCGGCCCAAACGGCTGCGGCAAAACGACGCTGCTCCGCGCGCTCTGCCGCCTTATTAAAGCGGATTCCGGCAGCATCACCCTGTGCGGCGGTACCGCGGAAACCGACATTGCCGCCCTTGCCCCCAAAGCTCTCGCGCGGCGCGTCTCGTTCCTGCCGCAGCAAAGGGCCGTGCCGGATATCACCGCCAAAACGCTCGTCTCCCATGGGCGCTATCCCTATCTCGGCTTTTCGCGCACGCTGTCCAATAAAGACCGCACCGTCATTCAAAACGCGCTTAAAACTGCCGGTGTGTCGGCCTTTGCCGACCGCCGCCTGCCCATGCTTTCGGGCGGCGAGCGCCAGCGCGTGTTCCTCGCCATGCTTTTAGCGCAAAACACCGACGTCGTCCTGCTCGATGAGCCCACTACTTACCTTGATGCGCACCATAAATTCGAGCTCATGGCGCTCCTCTCTACGCTCAAAGTGCAAAACAAAGCCGTCGGTATCGTCCTGCACGAGCTCCCCCTCGCGTTCAAGTTCTGTGACCGCCTGCTTCTCATGAAAAACGGCCAAATCATGCAAAGCGGCACGCCGGAGGAGCTATTAAAAACCGGCCTTATCGAGCACCTGTTCGGCGTTTCCCTCACCCCCGTTATGCTCGACAAAGAGGTGGAGTACATCGAACGTAAAATTCACAGTTGACATTTCGCACTTTTGCGTGTACAATAAGACCACAAGTTAAAGTACTTTTGTAACTGACGGAATACAAGATGGGGACATCGTGGAGCAAAAGTATGAAAATGAGCCGACCGTCTGGGCAGTGTTTTGAAAGCACTGCCCTGTTTTTATGTCAGCAGCTTCCAAAACAAGGAAATTTGCACGGCAAAACGCCGGAAAGGAATGGGAAACTATGAACGCTTGGAGAGATTTTAAAGGCGGTAAGTGGCAGGATCGCATCGATGTCCGCGACTTCATCCAGAAAAACTACACCCCCTACACGGGCGACGAAAGCTTTTTGCAGCCCCCGACCGCTCGCACCGAAAAAATGCTCGAAAAGTACGAGGCTCTCTGCCGCGCCGAGCAGCAAAACGGCGGCGTTTTGAACATCGATACCGAAACCGTCATCACCGCCACGTCTTTCGGCCCCGGCTACCTTGATAAGGAAAACGAGATCATCGTCGGCCTCCAGACCGATGAGCCGTTAAAGCGCGCTTGCAACCCGTTCGGCGGCATGCGTATGGTGCGCTCCGCCTGCGAAGCCTACGGCTACAAGGTCTCCGATAAAATTGAAGAGGAGTTTAAATACCACAAGACCCACAACGACGGCGTGTTCTCTGCCTATACGGATGACGTGCGCGCCGCACGCCACGCCGGCATCATCACCGGCCTGCCGGATGCCTACGGCCGCGGCCGCATCATCGGCGATTACCGCCGCGTTCCGCTCTACGGCGTAAACCGTTTGATTCTCCAAAAGCAGAAAGATAAAGCCGATCTCGGCAAAAATCCCCTCACGGCCGATACCATTCGCCTTTCCGAAGAAGTCACCGACCAGATCACCGCGCTCAAGGACATGGTGAAAATGGCCGCCATGTACGGTTACGACATCACCCGCCCGGCAGAAAACGCCCGCGAGGCTGTGCAGTGGCTCTATTTCGCATATCTCGCCGCCATCAAAGAGCAGAACGGTGCCGCCATGAGCCTCGGCCGCACCTCCACATTCCTTGACATTTATTTTGAACGTGACCTCAAAGAAGGCGTACTCGATGAATCCGGCGCACAGGAGATCATGGACGATTTCGTCTTAAAGCTCCGCATGGCGCGCCACCTGCGCACACCTGAATACAACGAGCTTTTCGGCGGCGACCCCATGTGGATCACCGAGTCCCTCGGCGGCACCGGCGAGGACGGCCGCACGCTCGTCACCAAAAACTCTTACCGCATGCTCCATACGCTCTATAACCTCCACCCGTCCCCGGAGCCGAACCTCACCGTGCTGTGGTCGAAGCACCTGCCGGAAAACTGGAAGCGCTTCGTCGCGAAGGTCTCCTGCGATACCGATGCCATCCAGTACGAGAGCGACACCGTTATGCGCCCCGCATTCGGTGATGATTACGCCATTGCCTGCTGTGTCTCCGCCATGCGCGTCGGCAAAGATATGCAGTTCTTCGGTGCGCGCGCAAACCTTGCAAAGCTCGTCCTGCTCGCCATCAACGGCGGCATGGACGAAGTGAAAAAGACCCGCGTCGCGCCTGAAATGCCTGTCTGGCCGGACGAATACGTCGATTTCGACGGCCTCCTCAACCGCCTCGATTTCTACCGCGATTGGCTCGCAAAAACTTACGTCGATGCCATGAACACCATCCACTACATGCACGACAAATACGCCTACGAAAAGAGCCAGATGGCGCTGCACGATACGAACGTCCGCCGTTTGATGGCGTTCGGCATCGCCGGCATGAGCTGCATGGCAGACTCCCTTTCCGCCATTAAATACGCCAAGGTGCGCTGCATCCGCGACCCCGAGACCGGCCTCGTCACCGACTTCGAGACCGAGGGTGAGTTCCCGTGCTTTGGCAATGACGACCCGCGTGTCGATTCCATCGCCTGCGAGCAGGTGCGCCGCTTCTACGATGCCCTGCGCGAATACCCGCTCTATCGCGGCGCACAGCACACGCTGTCCATTTTGACCATCACCTCCAACGTTATGTACGGCAAAAAGACCGGCAACACGCCGGATGGCCGCAAACTCGGCGAGCCGCTCGCCCCGGGCGCAAACCCCATGAGCGGCCGTGATAAATCCGGCGCGCTCGCAGAGCTCAACTCCGTCGCAAAGCTTTCTTATGATTATTGCCGTGACGGCATCTCGAACACGTTCTCCATCATTCCGGAAGCCCTCGGCAAAACGGAGGAAGACCGCATCACAAACCTCGTCCAGCTCCTTTCTGGCTACTTCATTCAGGGTGCGCATCACCTCAACGTCAACGTCATGAACCGCGAAACGCTCATCGATGCCTACCATAACCCGGAAAAATACCCCAACCTCACCATCCGCGTTTCCGGCTATGCGGTCAACTTCCACCGTCTCTCCAAAGAGCAGCAGCGCGAAGTCATCTCCCGCACATTCCATGAGGCAATCTAATGGAAGGCCGCGTCAGCTCCGTACAGTCCATGGGCGCGGTAGACGGCCCCGGCCTGCGCTACGTCGTCTTTCTGCAAGGCTGCCCGCTGCGCTGTGCCTACTGCCATAACCCCGAAACGTGGGACTTAACCGGCGGTACGCCCTACACAGCAGAGGATCTCTGCAAAACAATCCTCCGTTACCGCCCCTACTTCGGCGAAAATGGAGGTGTCACCGTCTCGGGCGGCGAACCGCTTTTGCAGCCCGAGTTCGTCGCGGAATTATTCCGGCGCCTGCATGAGCACAACATCCACACCGCGCTCGATACCGCCGGCGCCGGCGACCTTTCCCGTGCCAAGCAGGTTCTCAAGCACACAGACCTCGTCCTTTGCGACATCAAGTTCCCCACGGAAGCGCAGTACAAATCCCACTGCGGCGGCTCCTTGCAGCACACGATCGATTTCATGCGCCTTACGGAATCGATGCATATTCCCCTCTGGGTGCGCCACGTCGTCGCGCCCGGTCTTTCCGATACGGTTGAGAGCCTCCGCGCCGTCAAAGCTCTCGCGGAGTCGTTCTCCAATTTGGAGAAAATCGAGTGGCTGCCGTTTAAAAACATCTGCGCCGCCAAATACAAGGCGCTTCATATCCCGTTCCCCATGGGCGACAAACCCTCGTTCTCACAAAGCCACGTCGAAGCGCTCCTTTCAAAGCTATAATTTCATCCAAAAAGGCTGTCCCGCACTTTGCCGGGCAGCCTTTTCGTTTTCATCTCTATTTCCGTTTTGGTTTAGATTTATACATTTTTTGAAAAATTCACAATTTTAATCGTCACAGACACGCGTTTTTATGCTATAATAAAAGTGATTTTCGTTCAACCACCCCACAACACATAAGAAAGGTCGTGAGGCATCGATTGAAGCTAAGACAAATCCTCTCTGAAAAATGGAAGGAAGCGCTTCAGGCTGTCCTTCCCATCATCACCATCGTGCTGGCGCTCTCGTTCACCATTGCGCCGCTCTCGCCAAGCGTTCTGCTGTGCTTTTTAATGGGCGCAGTGCTCATTTTGGTCGGCATGATGTTCTTCACCACCGGCGCAGAGACCGCCATGACCCCCATGGGCGAGCGCATCGGTACCGCCATGACAAAAACGAAAAAGCTCGGTGCCGTTATCACGCTTTCGTTTTTGCTCGGCTTTATCATCACGGTCTCGGAGCCGGACTTACAGGTGCTCGCATCGCAGGTGCCGTCCGTGCCGAATTTAATTCTCATTCTATCCGTCGCATGCGGTGTCGGCGTGTTCCTCGTCGTGTCGCTTCTGCGCATGCTGTTTTCCATCGCGCTGCCGCCGCTGCTTGTCGGATGCTACGCCGTCGTGTTTCTTCTGGCGTTCTTTGTCCCGCCGGAATTTCTCGCCGTCGCGTTCGATTCCGGCGGCGTGACGACCGGCCCCATGACCGTGCCGTTCATCATGGCGCTCGGCGTCGGCATCTCGGCCATCCGCAGCGACCGCCATGCGGCAGACGACAGCTTCGGTCTCGTTGCGCTCTCGTCCATCGGCCCCATTTTGGCCGTCATGATCCTCGGCATCATCTATAATCCGAATGAAAGCACCTACACGCCGCCCATCCTGCCCGAAATGCAGGATTCCTCGGAGCTTTTCGAGCTGTTCCGCACCGGTATCCCGACCTACCTCATCGAGATTGCCGTCTCTCTCCTGCCGATCATTCTCTTTTTCCTCGCGGCGCAGTTTCTTGTTCTGCGGCTTTCTAAGCGCAAATTATTCCAGATCGGCATGGGCCTCGTTTATACATACATCGGCCTTGTGCTGTTTCTTACCGGTGCAAATGTCGGCTTCATGCCCGCCGGTCATTACCTCGGGCAGCAGTTAGCTTCCTATAAATATTCCGCTGTCATCATTCCCGTCGCTATGGTCATGGGCTATTTCATTGTTCGCGCAGAGCCCGCCGTGTACGTTCTCAATCGTCAGGTCGAGGAGATCACAGACGGCGCCATCTCCGCCAAGGCCATGGGCATCGGGCTTTCCGTCGGCGTGTCCATCTCGCTCGGGCTCGCCATGATCCGCGTCCTCACCGGCATTTCGATTTTGTGGTTCCTCATCCCGGGCTACGCGCTCGCGCTCATCATCTCGTTTTTTGTCCCGAAGATCTACACCGCCATCGCGTTTGACTCCGGCGGCGTCGCTTCCGGCCCCATGACTGCGGCATTTCTGCTCCCCCTCGCACAGGGCGCGTGCACGGCCGTCGGCGGCAACATGGTCACAGATGCCTTCGGTGTCGTTGCCATGGTCGCCATGACGCCGCTCATCACCATTCAGGTCATGGGCCTCGCGGCAAAGCTCATGCAGCGCCGTAAAACGGAGACCGCCGCACCCGCCGCATTCGCCGATATGGACGAAAACGCAATCATCGAACTGTAAAGGAGGGCGTTTATGGGCGACAATTTATACTGGATGATTACCATTACAGACCGCAACCAAAGCCAGAAATTTCTGTCATTTTATAAAACCTATGGGATCGAGGTCGTGCTCAGCACGCTCGGCAAAGGCACCGCCGCGTCCGAAATTCTAAACGATTTCGGACTTGAAGCCACGCAAAAAGCCGTGCTGCTTTCCGTTGTCACCGGCAAGGTCTGGAGTGCCGTGCAAAAGGGACTGCAGACCATCATGCTCATCGATATTCCCGGCACCGGCATCGCGTTCACCATGCCGCTCAGCAGTATCGGCGGCAAACGTCAGCTGGAGTTTTTAACGAACGGTCAGCCGTTTCAGAAAGGAGAGGAAAGCGTCTTGAAAGATACCAAATACGAGCTTCTGGTCGTCATCGCAAACCAGGGCTATACCGAGCAGATTATGGCCGCAGCGCGCCGCGAAAACGCAGGCGGCGGCACCGTCATCCACGCAAAGGGCACCGGCATGGAGGGAGCGGAAAAGTTCCTCGGCGTTTCCCTCGCCAGTGAAAAAGAGCTTGTGCTCATCGTCGTAAAGCACGCGGATAAAAACAACGTCATGACTGCCATTATGCAGGAAGCCGGGCTTGAGACCAAAGCGAAAGCCATCGTCTTTTCCCTGCCCGTCACCGGCACTGCCGGCCTTAGATTACAGGACTTAAACGAAGAAAACACATAAAACAACGACCGTAACAAAATATCTGCACATAACAAAATCACCCTCGCCGGAGGAAATCCGCGAAGGTGATTTTTGTCATTCTATTATTATGTTGGCAAAGAGAATATCTGATTGATCAAATCAGCCCTTAACAGCGCCGATCGTGATGCCCTTGACGAAGTACTTCTGGAAGAACGGATAAACAACGAGCACCGGCAGAACACCGACAACGGCGATTGCCATCTTGATGCCCGTGCTCGGCATGTTCGCCGTAATCTCAGCTGCAGCCGCAGCGTCCATACCGCTCTTCAGCGCCTGCACGTCTCGCAGCATGTCATTCAAAAGAACCTGTATACTGTAAAGGCTCTTGTTCTGCTGGAGATAGTAAAGACCGTTTTTCCAATCGTTCCAGTAGGAAAGACCGATAAGCAGTGTCATCGTTGCAACCATCGGAATGCTCATCGGCAGAACGATCGTCAGCAGGATTCTGAACTCGCCCGCACCGTCAATGCGCGCCGCTTCAATAACAGCTTCCGGAATGTTCGTGGAGAAGTACGTGCGCATCATGATCACGTAGAACGCGTTGACCATAAGGGACGGAATGATGAGCGCCCAAATCGTGTTGCTCACCTTGATGTAACGGGTGTACATGATGTACGTCGGCACAAGACCGCCGGAGAACAGCATCGTGAAGAACACGTAGAACGCAAGACCGTTGCGGCCCGGTAGGTCGCGGCGGGACAGCGGGTAAGCCATGAGGATCGTCATGGAAAGGCCGCACAGCGTACCCACAACTGTGGAGAGGATTGTGATGCCGTACGCGGAGATAATCTTGTTGCTGCTCTTAAACATGTACTGGTAAGCATTCAGACTTAGTGCCTTCGGGAACAGCGTGTAGCCGTTGCGGATCAATTCCTGCTCGTCCGTAATGGAGGACATAATGAGCAGAAGGAACGGGAAGATGCAGCACAGGGAAAGGATAACCATCGCAATGTGTGCGCCGACCTGAAACCCTTTGTTTTTTTCGACCATGGTGTTTCTCTCTCCCTTCCTTAGAACAGTGCGTTCTCTTCGCCGCCGATTTTCTTAACGGCAAGGTTCGCGCACAGGACCAGTATAAAGCCGACAACGCTCTGGTAAACGCCTGCTGCGGAAGATCTGCCGTAATCGTTCAGCGTGATGAGTGCGCGGTAAACGTACGTATCAATCGTGCTCGTAATGTCGAGCAGCGGGCCGGAATCCATCGGCACCTGATAGAACAGACCGAAATCGGAATAGAAAATCTTGCCGATAGACATCAGTGTCAGCGTGATGATGGTGGGCAGAAGGCTCGGCAGCGTAACGTGAACGATCTGCTGCCAGCGGTTTGCGCCGTCGATGACCGCCGCCTCATAGTAGCCGTGGTCAATGCCGACGAGCGTTGCATAATAGAGAATGCAGTCGTAGCCGAACACCTTCCAGATATGTACGATGACCAAAATGAACGGCCAGTACTTCGGCTCTGTATACCAGGAAATCGGCTTAACGCCAAGTGCCTTAAAGATCGTGTTGTTGATAAAGCCGGATTCAGAGCTCAGCATTGCGAACACCAGATAGCTGACCACAACGATGGAGATCAGGTACGGCATCAGAATGATGGTCTGGTACACCTGCTTGAACAACTTGCTCGTAATCTCGTTTAAGAGAATCGCGATTGTAATGGCAATCACGGTGCCCAGCACGATAAAGCACAGGTTATAAAGCAGTGTGTTGCGCGTAATGTTGAAAGCGTCCTTCGTTTTAAAAAGGTAGGTGAAGTTGCTGAAACCCACCCAGTCACTTGCAAGGATGCCCTTACGCCAGTTGACCTTCTTGAAGGCGATGATCAGACCGCTCATCGGGATATACTTATCCATGAGCAGATACAGGGCGCCCGGAAGGAACATCAGATACAGCGGGATGCAGCGGTAAAAGCGCAGCCACTTATTCGGTTTTGCCGAGCGCACTTTCATTTCTTTTTCCAGTGCGGCAGATTTATTCGGCATAATTAGAAACCCCTTTCAATCTGTTTTCGTCCTGCTCCGTTGAAATTCTCCAAAAGAACATGGGCATGTACAGAAGGGTCATCTCTCTGTACACGCCCATGCCCTTTTCCCTCTCGGGAAAAAGACACGGATTTTCACAAGGAAGCTGAAACGAATCTCGCTCCAGCTTCTTTAAGTCTAATTGTGAAGTAAATTACTTCTGCTCAGCCAGCCAAGCGTCGAGCTGTGCCTGCTTCTCTGCGATGATCGCATCGATGCCGGCATCCTTCAGCTCAGAGTTGAACTGCGGGAGAGTCGTCTCCGGGTCAAGAGCGCCGCAACCGAGTGCCTTGTGGTACTTGTTAACAACGTTCGTGCAAGCGGTGATCTCGTTCGCAACCTTGGTTGCGTCGAAGGTGAAGCCGAATGCTGCGGACTTCTGAGACTCTTCGTTGAATTTCTTCGTTACATCCCAGTAATCAGCCGGGAGATCGGTGCCCCAGATGTCGCCGATGAACTGGTTCGGCATCAGCCAAGTACCGGACTTTCTGTAAGTGGTGGTCGTTGCATCAAGGCCGTCCGGATAGTTGATTCTGTCCTGACCGTTCGTAACAGCGCCTTTCTCGATTACTTCGTAGTGAACGCCCTCAATACCGTACATGTAGAGGTTGCTCAGCTCCGGGTTGCTGTAAAGCTCGTTCAGAGTCTTCATAGCAGCTTCCGGATGCTCGCAGCTGCCTGCGATGGACCACAGACCCATGGTAACACGGTCGGTGGTAGCCAGTGCCGGAACCAGCTCAACCGTGCCGATCGGGTTCTTGAGGTTCGCGTTGTTCTCTTCTGCATAGTACGGCTTCAGGTTAGTGAAGGTACCGAATCCAGTGCCTGCATCCATCAGAGTGGTTGCAGTCTCGGTGGTGTTCACGGCGTCAGCCTGAATGAGGCCTTCCTGCATCCAGTTGTACATCGTGGTAACGAGGTTCTTGTACTGCTCAGTCTCGTAGAGGTTCACAACGGTGGTGTCCGTAGCCATGTCGGGGAGAACACCGAGGTTAACCATCTCGTCGCCCAGAGAGTCCCAACCCCAGGCACGGATGTTTTCGCCGGCGGAAATAGCTACCGGCCAGCAGTTCTCTTCGTTTTCCTTAATGGTAACGAGAACATCGTGGAGGTCTTCGAGGGTCTTAACGGAATCCATGTCGAGGTTATACTTCTCGGCAAGGTCCAGTCTGTACGCAAAGCCATAGGAAGCTGCAAGATCACGACCCTCCGTGAGGCCGAACAGCTCGCCGCCTACGCGACCGCAGTTGATGTTGTCCCAACCGAGCTGCTCAATGATGCCCTGGCCGTACTTCTCGATGAGATCATCCATCGGATAGAGCTGACCGGAATCAGCGCAAGCCGTGTAGTTGACCATGTAAACCGGGAGAAGGTCAACGCCTTCGCCGGAGGAAAGCATCAGGGAGATCTGGTCAGCATAGCTGCTGAACGGGAGGAAGGAAAGTTTAACGTTCACGTTGAACTTCTCTTCGAGGATCTTGTCCATTGCTTCCTCAACCTGTGCGATACCGGATTCTTCTTTACCGCCTGCCATCGTCACGATGTTGAGGGTTACGAGTTCGGACTCTTTCAGATCTTCTGCTTCGGAAGAGGCATCGCTGCTATCAGCCGCAGCGCTGTCAGAAGCGGAAGATTCGGAAGATGTGCTGGAGTCTGCGGTGGAGCCGGAAGAACCGCCGTTGCCGCAAGCTGCCAGGGAGAGGGTCAGCGCTGCTGCCATGAGCATTGCTACAAGTCTCTTTGCCATTTTCTTACTTCCTTTCATACTTTTCGACCTGCGATAAATTTATTTTTAGCCTTCGCGGTCAAATTACACATATATAGTAACAGAAAATCCGCACCTTTTCTGCAAATTTCGTGACATCTCCTATTCAAAATGTGACATATTTGTGAAGACTTTGCAGGATGTCCTTTACAATCCTGCATATCGATACTCTATATCGATAAAAAAAGAGGAAAACCCACATGGGTGTCCCTCTTTCAAATGCAAGATACGCTCTCTGTCTTTCACCCGTTTACACGGATTTTACATTTTGTGACAGTTTTACAACAATTTACCGAAATAAAACGCGCTTTACAGCTTAGACCGCCGCTTTGCCGCACGGTATTCCACCGGTGACATGCCTGTGTATTTTTTAAAAACCTGCGAAAAATACGAGAAATTCGAGTACCCCACCTTCGTTGCAATGAGGCTCACCGGGATGTTCGTGTCACTCAGCAAAGACTGTGCCGCGCGCATCTTCTCCGTCACAATATAATCATTTAAAGAGGCGCCCGTTTCCTTTTTAAATAAGCGGGAAAGGTATTCCGGGTTCAAATAGATTGCGTCCGCAATCTCCGCGCGGCTTAAATCCTTGTCGATGTTTCGCCGGATATACGTCATCGCGCGCTGTATCGGTGTCTGCTCCGTCTTGTCCGGCTCCTTCTCCGCACTTTCGTCCTCGCCACGGTACTTCGCATAAGCATTGTACCGCCTTTGGTTTTCCGCTTCGCGCACTTTTCCGGCCGCACGCTCCACCGCCGCCTCAATCTCCGCATACGGCGCAGGCTGCAAAATGTAGTCAAAGCTGCCAAGCTTCACGGCCTCCTGCGCATATTCAAATTCCGCGTGTGCAGAAAGGAAAATGCACACCAAACCGGAAAACCGCTCCTGCGCCCAACGCAGCAAAGCAAAGCCGTTCGTCGGCGGCATTTCAATGTCGCACAGCAGCACATCTATGCGCTCGCGTTCAAAAACGCTTTGCGCTTCCTTCACGCTGTACGCCGTAAACACCTGCTCCACGGGTATTTTTTCCCAGTTTACGCCGGTCACCATGCTCTCCACAACTTCCGGCTGGTCATCTACGATCAATACGTTCATCCGTTGAAAGCCTCCTCTCCGTCCGGCTCATCCTCTGCCGCATGCAGCATCGCGAGGTCTATCGGAAGCAAAATTTCAGATACACTGCCCATGCGTTCGCCCATATCCCGATTAAAGAACGCGTATAAAGCGCGGTCGCCGTAAATCAGCTGCAAGCGCTTTTTCACATTGTTGATGCCCACGTGGTTCTGCGCGTATAGCGGGCTGTCCGGCTCGTTGATCTCCGCAATCACGTCCTCGGGGAAGCCGCCGCCGTTATCCGTCACCGTCAGGTCGGCAAACGTGTCCGCGCCGCTGCGCAGCACCGCTGCCTTCACCTCAATTTTCAAAACGTAATCCGGCGAGTACACATGCTTCACGCAGTTTTCCACAAAGCTCTGCAAAGAAAGCGGCGGGATTGGCAAGTCCCGTAAACGCGGGTCAATGTCAAACCGGCACACCGGCGGGTACTGCGAAGACCCCCGCTGCATCTCGATGTAATTTTCAATGTGGTCTAATTCGCGCGAAAGCGGCACAAGCTCCATACTGTCCGTAAAAATATACCGTATGTGCTTCGAGATCTCCAAAATCATTTTTTGAATACGGTCATATTTGCCCGCTTCCGCCAACGCATATAAGCTTTTAAGGCAATTTAAGAAGAAATGCGGGCGGATCTGCAGCTGCATGTAACGCAGCTCCGCCTTCTGCGTCTCAATCTCGTGCTCGTAAGATTCGATTTTCAAATTCTTAATCTGCGTCATCATCGTGTTGAACGTCTCGTTCACTTCGTTGAATTCGCGTATGTTCGTCTTGCCCTCGGCCTTCGCCTCCAGATTGCCGGCACGGATATGCTCCATAACACTGCGCAGCCCCTCTACCGGCTTCGAGATGGAGTTCGTCAGCCGCCACTGAATGACCGGAATCAGCACCAGCGCCAGCAAAGAGAGTACAAGCAGCGCCGCCTGCAAGCCATCGAGCGAGCCGAAATACCCGCTTTCGTTTACGGCAAGGATTGCCCTGCAATCCGTACCCGCCAAATCACGGCCCACGATCATATACCGCTGCTTTCCGCCCGAAATAAAGTAGCTCTCATAGTCGCCGTTCAAATCGATCCCGTTATCCTCCACAAAATCGACAGAGGTCAGCGGCTCGTTATTTTTATCGGAAAACAACATCACCGCGTCGGTGTCAATCTGCGTGTAGCGCACGTCCGCCAGCGCCGCCAACGGCACCATCGCCACAAGGTACGTGCCGCGCCCGCCGTAAAAACGGAATAAATATGCCTTGCCGCCGATTTCCGCGTGCCGCCACTGCATATTGTACGAATACGTGTTGTTCTCCGCCGCGTCACGCACAAAAGCGCGCAGCCGCTCCTTTTGCGCATAGGGGATAGAATCGTCAAAAATATCGCGCTCGGCATCGCTCGGCACGCTGTAAATGAAAAACGCGCCCACATCACCGTATGCCGGCAGCGCCGTTTTCAACTGCGTAATGAGCGTATAGCTTGCAAGATACGCCTTTAAGGGGTTTTTCTCACCGCCCGAAAGCGTGCGGTAATCGTCGCTCACCGTCAGCCCGGTGAGAAAATCGTTCACAGAATCAAGCTGCTCCTCCATGCGCCCTACCCGGTAATCCATCGTGCGCATGTTGGAATCCGCAATTTTCCTGTTAAATGCCTGCGTGGAATACAGGTTACTGAATAAAAGCAGCGCGATCAGCGGCAGCGTGACGCTCAATACAGCCGTCATCAGTTTTCGCCTGAACGAGACTTCTTTCTTCGAACTTTTCATGCCGCGCGATCCTTTCATCTATAATATAGTATAGAATGATGATACAATATCATAGCAGATTTTAAAGCATTTCGCAAGTCAAAATCCAAAAGAACCGTGTACGCGCAAGATTGAAATAAGCGCCCTTTCGTGGTATACTGAAGCTATATCAACGGAAAAGACGGGAAACAAGCACGTTTTCCGCAGAAAGGTCGTTCAGATGACGGAACATAACGCCACTTCTCTCAGCGCCAGCCTTGTGAACCGTAAGGTCTACACCGTGTGCTACACCGGGCTCGATACGCTGTCTTCGTTTCACGATGCTCTTTATGAAGCGCGCCGCAGCTATTTCGGCTCCGGCAAAACCGTACATATCCGCGCCCGCGGCATTTTCGACGGGCTTTCCGGCGAGGTGCACGGCAAGCTCTCCCGCCGCACTATAAAATGGAAAAAACGCGCAGGCAAAAATACGCTCGAAGCCGCATTCACAAACGGCGGTCAGCGCGGCATCGCGTTTTATAACGCCTACGGCGCATTGCGCGCCCGCGTGTACTACGACGGTGAAATGCAGTGGATGCGCACGGAGTATTTCTCTCCCGATGATGACCGCCGCGCGCGCATTACCTTTAAGCCGGACGACCACCGCGACGCCGTCATCCGCTTCGATTATAACGATTCTACCGGCAAAACGAAAGAAACCGTGCTGTTCCCCGTGCCGTATGCATTCCAAACCGCCGAGCAGAGTTTGCAAAACGCCCAGTTCGGCGACCGCCTTCTGCTCGTCGCCGATGAGCGCGGCGAATACGCCTACTGCCCGCGTGAAGAGCAGCAGCGCCGCATCAAATTTCTGAAGCAGAATAAAAACGCCTCCGTCATGCTCTCCATGGGTTGGGAGATCAAGGACGGCGACGTGCCCGAAACGACCGAGCCGGAGCCCGAGCTGCCCGTTTTCGAAAACCTCACCGAACCCGCACTTGTCGATTTCCTGAGCGACCCCGCCGAAAAAGCCGCAGAACCTACCGAAGAGGAACCCGTTCTCGAAGAAGCTGCTTCCGAAGCACCCGAAGCCGAGCCGCAGCCCGAAACAGAACCCGAGACGAAAGAAGTCGAAGAATCCCTCATTGAGGACACTCCCGCAGAAGAACCCGAAGAAGCCCCGGAAGAACCTGCTCCCGAAGAAACGCCAAATACAGACCGCGCCCCCGACATCACGCCGGAAGAGCTCCGGCAGGCACGTACTTTGCTTGATAAGCTCCTGCCTGCAAAGGAAGCTGAAAAAGAGGACGACCCCGAAACCGGCATCACGCTCATCAGAGGCGGCGCGCCGCTCCGTTACACAGGCGACCTTTCCGAAGACGGCAAACGCGAGGGCTTCGGCCGCACCGTGAACAACAACGGCATCACGCTCTATGAAGGCGAGTACAAAAACGACCTGCGCGAGGGGTTCGGCGTGCACCACTACCGCAGCGGCGCCGTCTCCTACATCGGCGACTTCAAAGACGATCAGCGCGAAGGCTTCGGCGTTTCGTTCCGCGAAAGCGACCACGCGCTGCACATTTCCCACTGGCAAAACGGTAAGCCGCAAGGCATGGCAACGATTTTCAATAAAAACGGAGATTTAATTTACAACGGCCAAATCATCGACGGCCAAAAGCAGGGCGCAGGTGTCTCCGTCGACCCCGAAACGCACTGCGTGTTCGTCGAAAAATATGAAAACAACGAAAAAGCGGGTCAAGCTACCCTGTTCGATGCAGACGGCAATTTAATTTATTCCGGTGGCTGGCAGAACGGTAAACGGCAGGGTCACGGCACAGCGTTCGACAAAAACGGCAATGTCGTCTACACCGGCGAGTGGAAAGATGACCGCTATGAAAACGGCATTTTGTACCGCCACGTGCAGAACGAGGACAAAGCGTAATGGACCGCGTTGAACTGCACGACGTGGAATACGGCGACTGCACCGTCCTCGTTGGGCAAAACCGGCAGATTTTAATGGTGGATTGCGGCTCCGTCAGCCGCTACGCCCGCCGCGGTGAAGAGGAGATTGACCGCCGTTTTAACGAAATTTTCAGCCGCTATGCGCCCGCCTCCCAGCGCCAGTTTCTGCTCACGCACTACCACCGCGACCACATGAGCGGCTTTTTAAAGCAAGTCAAAAAGGATCCCGGCTACTTTGACCGCGTATACCTCCCCGCCCTCCCGTGTGATAAGCGCGGCGTAAATCCCGTTTTGGAGTTCGCCGTGTTCGCGCATTTTTTCGCCGTTCCGCAAAGTGACTTCGCGCAGGTGAACACCACTTGCCTGCGTATT
Organism: Hominenteromicrobium sp.; assembly: GCF_046974225.1. NCBI lineage: Bacteria > Bacillati > Bacillota > Clostridia > Eubacteriales > Oscillospiraceae > Hominenteromicrobium > Hominenteromicrobium sp. Next base: position 69,959 of record NZ_JBKWAE010000003.1, read on the forward strand.
TTCGACGCGCTCAATGATTCTGTCGGCGCAGACCGCATTTTCACGCTCGGCGGCGGCGACATCTTCACATTTGACGGCGCGTTTTACGAGGTGCTCTCCCCCGCGCGTAACGAGCCCTTCCCGTTCGATGCCATCCTGACGGAAGCCGTCGAAAACCTCAACATCTGCCTCTCTTCCCCGTTTCACACCGGGCGCGAAACGGAGTTTTTGGAGACGAAGGATGCGTTCGTTAGGCTCTACATGCAGTGTCAAACGGCCTTCGCGCCGTCCGACCGCGCCACGCCCGGCAGACGGCGCATCCTGCTTGATTCTCTCCGCGACCTCTTAGGCCGCATGGAGGATATGCGCAGCAACCTCGCCCATTCCCCCGCCGCGCCGGATATTCAGGACATTTTAAATCAATCCGTCGTGCGCAACGTCTACACCGAAACGCAGAACGACCTCTCCCTCGTCTTTCACAACCGCCGAAGCCGCGGCCCGTCGAACCTCGATATTCTAATGACCGGCGACGTGTCCGATGAAGTGCTGCGCCGCATCTCCGGGAAGCTGTTTGACGGCTACTATATCGTCAAAGCGCCGCACCACGGCACAGAAAGCCACTTTTCAAACGTTATCGGCGACCTCGCCGTTGCGCACCTGCTCATCTCCAACGGTGATTACCACGCGGGCGGCGAAATTTCCCAGCGCTACATCGATATGGAGTGCATCAAGCACTGCACAAACGCCGGGGCATGCCGCTGGCGCGACATCGCGGGCGGATGCTGCAACCGGCTGCAACGGTGCTACGAGCAGCCCGCTTCCGGCTCCCTGACGCTCAAATGCGCCGCAGCCGCCGGCGAGCGCCGCACGTCATGCAATATCTATGTATTCGGCCACAGCGGCGTTTTGGGCTGCCACTGCGACCGCGGGTAGTTACTTCAACATGTTCTCTACGCCGTCAATGAGCTGCCCCACCGTGTGCACGGCCTTGGCGGTGCTGCGGCGCATCTCTTTTGTGCGCGCCTTGGCGGATTTCTTCCCGCCGTTCATCATCGCGGACGAAACGGCAGCCACGGCAGCGCCTGCGGCAATGCCGAGACCCACGCCCTTCACAACGTTCATGCTCTGCTTATACATGGCATCCAACCTCCAGATCCAGATTGCGGCTTTTAAAACATACAAAACAGCCGTCACGTTTAGTTTCCCCCTTTTTACAAAAACATACATCATTCTTCCCGAAAGGACTTTGACAGCAATGATTTTGAATATCGTTATGGTCGAGCCGGAGATCCCCCAAAACGCCGGCAACGTCGCGCGCACCTGCGCCGCCACGGGCGCAAGACTGCACCTTGTGGGCCCCATGGGCTTTAAGATCGACGACAAAAAGCTAAAGCGCGCCGGTCTCGATTACTGGCATTTGCTCGACATCACCTATTATGACTCGCTCGACGAATTTTTTGCAAAAAACAGCGGCGAATTTTTCTTTTTCTCCACAAAATCCGTCCATAAGCACACGGATATACACTATCCCGATAATTGCTACCTCTTCTTCGGCAAAGAGACAGCCGGCCTGCCGGAAGACCTGCTTTTCAAAAACAAAGACCGCTGCGTGCGCATCCCCATGATTTCGGAAGCGCGCAGCTTAAACCTCTCTAACAGCATCGCCATCGGCGTTTACGAAGTCCTGCGCCAGTGGGATTTTCCCGCGCTTTCCGAAGCCGGTCGCCTGCGCGGCTACGACTGGGACGCGGCAGACGCGAACGGTGCGAAATAAAAACCCGTACAAAATCGCAAAAATGAAAAATTTGCGCTAAAAAGTGTGCAATTTGCGCGTTATCTCTTGAAATCATCTTCCGTTTGGTATAAAATGAATTCTGTAGGCGGTGTTGTCCGCCAACCAAACGTATAACCGTAACTCAATATATTTCTTAAAGGAGTGTACGAAAATGAACTACCTCAACAAGAAAACCGTAGAAGACATCGACGTTGCCGGTAAGCACGTTCTTGTCCGCTGCGATTTCAACGTCCCGATGAAGGACGGTGTCATCACGGACACAAAGCGCATCGTCGGTGCGCTGCCCACCATTAAGTATCTCGTAGACCACAACGCAAAGGTCATCCTCTGCTCCCACATGGGTCGCCCGCACAACATCTTCAACGACGTTGTAAAGCTCGACAAGAAGGAGAAGAAGAAGATCGATGCTATGCCGGAGGCAGAGCAGGCCGAAGCGACCGCTAAGGCACTCGAAGCTGCTAAGGGCGACGTGAAGAAATTCTCCCTGGCGCCTGTCGCAGCAGAGCTCTCCAAGCTTCTCGGCAAGGAAGTCATCATGGCAAAAGACGTTGTCGGCCCGGACGCTAAGGCTAAGGCTGCAGCTCTGAAGGACGGCGAAGTCCTCATGCTCGAGAACGTTCGCTTCCACGCAGAAGAGACCAAGAACGACCCGGATTTCGCTAAGGCACTCGCTTCCATGGCTGAGATCTATGTCAACGATGCATTCGGCACCGCACACCGTGCACATGCTTCCACAGCAGGCGTTGCAGATTACCTCCCGGCTGTCTGCGGCTACCTCATCCAGAAGGAAATTTCCATCATGGGCGGCGCGCTCGAGAACCCGAAGCGTCCGTTCGTTGCAATCCTCGGCGGCGCTAAGGTTTCCGATAAGATCGGCGTCATCAACAACCTGATTGAAAAGGTCGACACACTCATCATCGGCGGCGGCATGGCTTACACCTTCTTCAAGGCTCTCGGCCACGAGATTGGCACCTCCATCTGCGAGGACGACAAGGTTGAGCTCGCTAAGGAAATGATGGACAAGGCGAAGGCTAAGGGCATCAACTTCCTCATCCCGGTCGATAACGTTGTTGCAACCGAGTACAGTGCAGACTCCGAGTGGAAGATCGTCGATTCCGACGACATTCCGGAAGGCTGGATGGGTCTCGATATCGGCCCGAAGAGCCGTGAGCTGTTCGCAAACGCCGTGAAGAACGCAGGCACCGTTGTTTGGAACGGCCCGATGGGCGTTTCCGAGTGGGAAAACTTCGCAAACGGCACCATCGCAGTTGCAAAGGCAGTTGCAGACAGCAACGCAATCTCCATTATCGGCGGCGGCGACTCCGCTGCGGCTGTTGAGAAGCTCGGCTTCGCGGATAAGATGACGCACATCTCCACGGGCGGCGGCGCTTCTCTCGAATTCCTCGAGGGTCTTGAGCTCCCCGGCATTGCTTGCCTCAACGAGAAATAATTAAAAGCATGAACGGGAGCGGAGCTTGCCTCTGCTCCCGTATTGTTGTCTCAATAAAAACGGTTTTTAACCGACGGAAAGGAATAGAAAATCATGAACAAGGCTGTTAGAAAGGCTGTTATCGCCGGCAACTGGAAAATGAACAAAACCCCTGCGGAGGCAAAGGAACTCATCACCGCCATTGCTCCGCTCGTTAAGGACGCAGGCTGCGACGTTGTCGCTTGCGTGCCGTATGTAGACATCGCAACCGCTATTGAGGCGGCTAAGGGCACCAACATCAAGATCGGCGCAGAGAACTGCCACTGGGCGGTCAGCGGCGCTTTCACCGGCGAGATTTCCGCAGAAATGCTGAAGGCTTGCGGCGTTGAGTACGTCATCACCGGCCACAGCGAGAGAAGAACCTACTTCGGCGATACCGACGTTACGGTTCAGAAGAGAACAAGAGCTGCGCTTGACGCAGGCCTCACCGTCATCGTTTGCGTAGGCGAGTACCTCGAGCAGCGCGAGCAGGGCATCACCGATGAGCTCGTTGCCATGCAGACAAAGATCGCACTCGGCGGCGTAACCGAAGAAGAGCTTAAGCGCATCATCATCGCTTACGAGCCGGTTTGGGCTATCGGCACCGGCAAGACCGCCACGGCAGAGCAGGCAAACGAAGTTTGCGCTGTCATCCGTGCGACCGTCAAGTCCCTCTACGGCGAAAAGGCTGCAGAAGGCATCACTGTTCAGTACGGCGGCTCCATGAACGCAGGCAACGCAGCTGAGCTTCTTGCACAGCCGGACGTTGACGGCGGCCTCATCGGCGGCGCTTCCCTGAAGCCGAACGACTTCGCAGCCATCGTAGACGCAGCCACCAAGGGCTGATTTTTCCACCGAAAGATTTTTTCCAGTTGAAAGGAAAGGCATCTCCACTATGAAAAGACCTGTTGTACTCATGATTCTGGACGGTTTCGGAATTGCTAAAACGGAGGGCAACGCGATTGCCGCCGCTAAGAGACCGAACCTCGATAAGCTGTTCTCTGAAAACCCGATTACAAAGATCGGCGCTTCCGGCATGGACGTCGGTCTGCCGGACGGCCAGATGGGCAACAGCGAAGTCGGCCACACCAATATCGGCGCAGGCCGCATCGTTTATCAGGAGCTTACCCGCATCACGAAGGCGGTACAGGACGGTTCTTTCTTTGAGAATGAAGCGCTCGTACACGCCATGAATAACGCAAAAGAAAACGGCACCGCGCTGCACCTCATCGGCCTGCTTTCCAACGGCGGCGTGCACAGCCACAACCAGCACCTCTACGGTCTGCTGGAAATGGCAAAAAAGATGGGCGTTGAAAACGTCTATGTTCACGCCCTGCTCGACGGCCGCGATGTTCCGCCTTCCTCCGGCAAGGACTTCGTCAAGGAGCTCATGGAGAAGATGAAGGAAATCGGCGTCGGCAAGGTTGCAACGGTCATGGGCCGCTACTATGCGATGGACCGCGACAACCGCTGGGAGCGCGTAGAAAAGGCTTACAACGCCATGGTTTGCCGCGAAGGCGAAGAGTTCGCGTGCCCGGTTTGCGCTGTATCGAAATCCTATGAAAATGAAGTCACGGACGAGTTCGTCGTGCCGTGCGTCATCAAGGGCGGCGCTCCGGTCGCATCCGGCGATTCCGTCGTGTTCTTCAACTTCCGCCCGGACCGCGCAAGAGAGATCACCCGCACGTTTGTAGACCCGGATTTCACCGGCTTCACCCGCAAGAATGGCTTCTTCCCGCTCACCTACGTCTGCATGACGCAGTATGACGCCACGATGCCGAACGTTGAGATCGCATTCAAGCCGCAGAGCCTTAAAAACACCCTCGGCGAGTACGTCTCCGATAAGGGCCTCAAGCAGCTCCGCATTGCCGAAACCGAGAAGTATGCGCATGTCACATTCTTCTTCAACGGCGGCGTCGAGAAGCAGTATCCGGGTGAGGACCGCATCCTCGTCAAGTCCCCGAAGGTCGCAACGTATGACCTCCAGCCGGAAATGAGCGCTTACGAAGTCACGGATAAGATGGTTGAGGCCGTCAAGTCCGGCAAGTACGATATGATCATTCTGAACTTTGCAAACTGCGACATGGTCGGCCACACCGGCGTGTTCGAGGCTGCAAAGGCTGCCGTTGAGGCTGTCGATACCTGCGTCGGCAAGGTCGCAGCAGCCATCGACGAGATGGGCGGCGTGCTGCTCATCACCGCCGACCACGGCAATGCAGACAAGATGGTTGATGATGACGGTGAACCGTTTACCGCACACACCACAAACCCGGTTCCGTTCTGCGTTGTCGGTTATCCGTGCAAGCTGCGTGAGGGCGGCGTTCTCGCGGACATCGCACCCACCATGCTGAAGATCATGGATCTGCCGCAGCCGGAAGAAATGACAGGCAAGAGCATCATTCTCTAATTCGATCTTGCTCTAAAATCAAAGCATTATAAACAGTCTCCCTTTGTGTTTCGGCACAGAGGGAGATTTTTTGTTCTATTTTTTTTCTAACAATTTTTAAATATATATTGACAAACCCTCCTATACATGATATCATGCAAGTGTAATATATTACCAAAAAAACATATGCACAGGTGATATTTTTCAGCAAAAAGTTCAAGCTCAATTCATAACACAAATTCATTTGCACCGCCGTATCCGTCAGCGTAGCCACAAATCCTAACATCATCATAGGAGGTCGTTTTATGAAAAAGCTCGCATTGGTTTTGTCCCTTGTTTTGATGCTCACGTTTGTCGGCTGTTCGTCTAAGACAACCGTGAAAGAGACAGACGCTTTCCGATTCGATTCCAAGACCGGCTATGCGTATTCCACTGCGCCGTTCGGCATCGACACGACGGAGCTTGAATCCGCTATCGGCTCTAAGCTGACAATGGTCAGCGAAAGCCCCGCGACAGCGCCTTTCGCATATACGAATTATTTGTCGGAGGACATCGTGCAGTCCGCAGGCTGCTCCGGCAAATTTGATGCGCAGTTTGACGAAAACGACAAGCTGTTTTCGGTGACGTTCCACGAACAGCTTGCGCGCGGCACGGCAGAAGAGCATTTTGAAGCCGCAAGCAAACGCTTCACCGAAACCTTCGGCGCACCTGCCGTTCAAGACGACAACGGTACCGGCACTCAATATCTCGAGTGGCAGGATAAAAGCAGTGGCACGGCGCTGGGGCTTACATATTCCGATCTCGGCACGACCGATCCGACCTTGATGATCTCCGTCTTTGAGAAGTCCCGCTACGTCGAAGCCGGAACAGGCGAGTGGAAATAAACTTAAATATATTAGAAGTTGATCTATAAACAAAATCTCCCTTGGCTTTTTGCCATGGGAGATTTTTGCCATTTTGCGGATAAATTGATATTTTTAATAGAAGATATTGAAAAATCAGCAAAGATGCTCTTTGTCGCTTAACTGTGCTTCTTTGCTGCTTTAGCCGTATTTTTTACCGAATAAAGTTCGTTGCGATGCGCTGTTCCGTTTCCGGCAGGCCAAATTTTTCCTTACCGAGCGCAATGCTCTTCATCAAAAAAGTCATATTTCTCGCCAAGGTGCGCATGGTTTGTAGACCCTCCAAATCCTCTTTCGCCTCGCCTAGTGCGAGGCCGTGAATGCTGTTCCAATACTGACTGGACGCGACGGGCATGCCGGAGATCGTAAAGAATTTGTTGAGTTCGTCGAACGTGGCGGAAAGGCCGCCGCGGCGGGCAGCCACAACGGCGGCGCCGACTTTCATCGTTTTATCGAACGGAGTGCTGTAAAACAGGCGCGTCAAAAGCGCGACAAGTGTTGCGTTTGCGGAGGCATAATACACCGGACTGCCGACGACAAGACCGTCCGCTTCCGCAAATTTCGTCGCAACTTCGTTGACAAGATCGTTAAAAACGCAGTGCCCCAGCTTAGAACATTGCCCGCATGCCACACATCCTCGGATGTCTTTGTTGCCGACATGAATAACTTCCGTTTCGATACCTTCTTTGTTGAAAATATCCACCATTTCATGCAGGGCAACAGCAGTATTGCCGTTCGCCTTCGGGCTTCCGTTTAAGAGTAAGACTTTCATTTTCCATTTTCCTTTCTTTGTGTTTTGTTGTTTTCTGTATACGCACGCAGATTACTCTGCGTTTGATCCGTTAAATTTTTGAAAGGCTTATGCGCGTGGCGGGCGCTTTCTTTTTCGTTCCAATCGGCGATGACCTCGCGCATGCGCTTGTTCGCTTCATCGACCTCCACCTTGAATTCGGAGGCCGTAACACGACGCGCGCCGTGACCGAGTACGATCATCTGCTCTGCGCCGTCGGACGTGGCGACGCGCACACGGTGCTTTTTGCTGATCTCAAACGTGGCGCGCTCAATGTAGGTATCTGCCGTTTCCGCCTGCTTTGTGAACACAACGGAAATGTTGTGGTAGCGGATAACGTCCTCCACGTCACGCGGGACGCGATAGGCATCGAAAACGAGGATGCACGTGCTGCGGCTGAAGCTCTGATAATTGCAGATTTTATCCATTAAAATCTGTCGAGCGGTGTCGATGTCCTTTTCGGCGACCTTATTTAAATCGTCCCACGCAAAGAGAATATTGTAGCCGTCGATGAGGAGATACTCAGGCTCGAAGACCTTTTCCGGCACCTTCCATTCCCCTTTTCCGCTGCTTTCTGCGGCGCGGACGGCGTTTTGCGGCTGCATATCGCGGCGTCGGATAGGGCCGTAGGTGCGCTCAAAAATGGCGCGCAGCTCATCGTCGAACACAGGCGGCAGCTGTGCGGCGGCGCGCACGGGAGCTTCGGTTTCGGCAGATTTTGTTCCCGGCTTTTCGGGCTTCCATCCACTTTCGAGGTGCATGTGGGAAGCCGCCTCGCGCCACGGCACAACGAAGCCGGAGCCGTGCGAACAGAAGACGGAATCGCCGGTGTTCTCCAAATCATGCTCGGCATCGTAGCCGATATGCTCGATGACCTCTTCGGCATTATGGCACGGCAAGTAGCCCTTCGGCATACAAATAAGGCTGCCAAGCCCGCGCGTGTACGATGCGACCTCCAAGGTGTAACCCTGCATTTCGGAGACGGGCGCAAAGCCCGTGATGACGGCATTTTCACCCTCGGTCTGCGGCGGCTCGAACTCCGCGCAAAGGCGCTGCATGTCCGAAATGGCGCGGCCGACCTGCGACTGCGGAACCTCTAATCGGAAATCGTACCACGGCTCTAAAAGCACGCTTTTCGCCTGTAATAAGCCGTGGCGCACGGCGCGATAGGTGGCCTGACGAAAATCGCCGCCCTCGGTGTGCTTTAAATGCGCACGGCCGATGAGAAGCGTGATTTTCATATCCGTGATGGGCGAGCCGGTCAGCACGCCGGGGTAGCTGCGCTCCTCAAGGTGCGTTAAAATGAGATTCTGCCAGTTGCGGTCAAGCACATCCATGCTGCACACGGTGCCGAAACGCATACCGCTGCCGCGCTCGCCGGGCGCTAAGAGCAGGTGCACCTCGGCGTAATGGCGCAGGGGCTCAAAATGCCCCATGCCTTCGACGGGTTCTTCGATCGTCTCGCGGTAGACAATGCTGCCGGTACCGAACGTGACCTCCATTTTAAAGCGCTCTTTTAAGACGCGCTGCAAAACTTCAAGCTGCACCGCGCCCATAATCTGCACGTGAATTTCGTGTAATTGCTCGTTCCACACGACATGAAGCTGGGGGTCTTCTTCCTCCAAAACGCGCAAACAGCGCACGGCGGTGTGCGGCTCCATGCCGTCCGGCAAGAAGACCTGATACGTCAAAAAGCTTTCAAGCACGGGCGCGGGGGTGTCTTCCTCCGCACCGAGTCCCTGCCCGGGATACGTGTGCGTGAGGCCCGTTACGGTGCACACGCCACCCGCGGTGACTTCCTCCGCAAGGCGGAATTTCCCACCGGAATAGATGCGGAGCTGGTCGGCTTTTTCTGCCCATACGTTTTCGCCCGCGCCGCCTTTAAGGACCATTTTAACGGGCAAAGCGCCGCCTGTGATCTTCAAATACGTAAGCCGTGCGCCCTGATTATCGTGTGCGATTTTGAAGACCTTTGCGCCGAAAGCCTTAGGGTATTCGGGCATTTCGGTGTACATTTCAAGACCGTTTAAAAGTTCTTTTACGCCGTCTAACTTCAAAGCCGAGCCGAACCAGCACGGAAAAAGCTTGCGATTTTTGATGAGGCGTTTAATCTCGGGACATTCGACTTCGCCCGTTTCGAGGTAATGGGCGAGCGTGTCTTCGTCACAAACGGCGATGTTTTCATCGCGTTCCGCTTCGGGAGATGTGAAATCGACGCAACCGGTGCTGAGCTTTTGCAGTTCGGCTAAGACTTTATCGTGGTCTGCGCCGTCGAGATCCATTTTGTTGATGAAAAGGAACGTGGGGACGTTATAGCGCTCCAAAAGCCGCCACAGCGTACGCGTGTGGCTCTGCACACCGTCTGTGCCGCTGATGACGAGCACAGCGTAATCGAGTACCTGAAGCGTACGCTCCATTTCGCTGGAAAAATCGACGTGACCGGGGGTATCGAGCAGCGTAAACGCGGTATGTTCGAGCGGTAAAACGGCCTGCTTTGAGAAAATGGTGATGCCGCGCTCGCGCTCCTGCACGTCGGTATCGAGAAACGCGTCCTGATGATCGACGCGCCCAAGACGGCGGAGCTGCCCGCCTTCATACAGCATCGCTTCCGAAAGTGTGGTCTTGCCGGCATCGACATGCGCCAAAAGCCCAAGGCATATTTGGTTTTTCGTTGTGTTTCGCTTCTGCTCGCTCATGAAAAGTGTCTCCCTGTACCGCCGTTAAAATTAAACTTCGATTTAATAAACAGTATACCACTTTTTGAAGATACTGACAATATCTCGCGCGGAAGAGAGTCGAAATTAGGCGGCGCAAACCAAGATTTGCTATTGAAAAAAACCGCGTTTTTTGCTATACTAAAAACAGATTTTTCGCGGGCAGATACCGAACGCCCGCTTTTTTACTGTATTCGGGGTGTATCGGAAAACAAGTTTACGGCTTTTCAAATGCACCCTAAAGGGGATTATTTTAGGACGCATGAGACGTATGAATTAAGGAAGGGGAATGACCATGAAGAAAATCGGTTTTGACAGTCAGAAGTATATCGAGCTGCAGTCTGCACGTATTCGCGAGCGCATTGACCAGTTCGGCGGCAAGCTGTATCTGGAATTCGGCGGCAAGCTGTTTGACGATTTCCACGCTTCACGCGTGCTGCCGGGCTTTGAGCCGGACAACAAGATCAAGATGCTTTTGGCGCTGAAAGACCAGGCGGAGATTGTCATTGCGATCAACGCGAACGACATTGAGAAAAACAAGCGCCGCAGCGACCTTGGCATTACGTATGACACGGACGTCATCCGTTTGATTGATATTTTCCGCGGCTTCGGCTTATATGTGGGCAGCATCACGCTGACGCAGTACGCAGACCAGCCCTCCGCGGCGATTTTTGAGCAGCGCATGAAGACACTGGGGCTGAAGGTCTACCGCCAGTACCGCATTCCGGGGTACCCCTCTGACGTGAAGCTCATTGTAAGCGACGAGGGCTACGGCCGCAACGACTACATTGAGACGACGCGCTCCCTTGTTGTGGTGACGGCGCCGGGCCCGGGCAGCGGCAAAATGGCAACCTGCCTTTCGCAGCTTTACCATGAGCACAAGCGCGGCATTAAGGCGGGCTACGCGAAGTTTGAGACCTTCCCCATTTGGAACCTCCCCTTAAAGCACCCGGTGAACCTTGCCTATGAAGCGGCGACGGCTGACCTGAATGATATGAACATGATCGACCCGTTCCACCTTGAGGCGTACGGTGAGACGACTGTAAACTACAACCGCGACATTGAAATCTACCCCGTGCTGCGTGCGATGTTTGAGCAGATTTACGGCGAGTGCCCGTACGCGAGCCCGACGGACATGGGCGTGAACATGGCGGGTCTGTCCATCATCGACGATGAAGTGTGCCGTGAAGCCTCGAAGCAGGAGATTATTCGCCGCTACTTTAAGACGGCGTGCCTTGTGCGCCAAGGTCTTGCTTCCGAAGCGGAATTACAGAAAATCGAGAACCTGATGCGCCAGCTGAAGTTGGAGCCGGAGAACCGCCCGGTCGTGCTCGCAGCATTGAAGCGCGCGGAAGCGACAGGACAGCCCGCGGCAGCTTTAGAGCTGCCGGACGGCACGATTGTGACGGGGCGCACATCGGAATTGCTGGGTGCTTCCTCTGCGTTGACACTGAACGCTTTGAAGATGCTTGCAGGCATTCCGCACGAGGTGAAGCTCATCTCGCCGACGGTCATTGCGCCTATTCAGACGCTGAAAACCGACTACATGCAGAGCCGAAACCCGCGCTTGCACACCGATGAGATGTTGGTGGCGCTCGCCATCAGCGCGGCGACCGACGAAAACGCGATGCGCGCCATGCAGAAGCTGGACGAGCTGAGCGGCTGTGATTTGCACTCCAGCGTAATCCTCGGCACGGTAGACGACAGCGTATTCAAACGCCTTGGCATCAACGTGACGTGCGAAGCAACGTATGAGGACAATAACCTCTACCACAAATAATCTTTCTTGTAATATAAAACCGCTCGAAGCCGTAAAGCCCGAGCGGTTTTTGTTATAGGAATTTTCGGATTTAAATTGTAAAATAGCGGCCGGTAATGATCTTTTGCACAAGATTCGAAATTTTGCGGCTATCCGTAAAATCATCCTTGCGAATAGCGTAAACCACCATGCTGATGATCGCGCCGGCAAGAAATGAAATGGCGTAATCACGGTCTTCGTGGTCATAAGCGTGGAAAATATTGTCCAAATGCAGGAGATACGCTTCCGATTTTTCGCGAGCCAATGTATCCAGATGATTTTCGACCAGAAGACTGAGGAGTTTTTTCTGCTCCACAAAACACTCCATAATAGAATCACATAGACTGCGAATGGTGTAAGCGCGCTTTTCCGCAATGAATCGTTTGCGGTATTCTTCAAAAAGCCGGTCGAGCCGACGCCCAATGACCTCTTCCTTATTTTCAAACAGCGAGTAAAACGTCTGGCGTGAAACGCCGGCGTGGGCACAAACGGCTTTTATCGTGATTTTTTGAAACGGCTCTTCCTCCATAAGTGCTAAAAGTGCCTCTGTGATGAGGTTCTGCGATTGCAGCGCCGTTGGATTTTTTCCCTGATACATAGACATTCCCTCCTGTTTCGTCAATATTTTCACTCAACTTGGACAAATGTCAAATTGACAAGTGTCAATGGTTCATATTATAATGACTTTATAAGAGGTTGTCAAGACGAGACTCTCGGCAAAATTGTGAATTTTTTGTGGCGCGAAATTTTTGGGGAGTGTGTGAAAAACATGGAAGTGCGCGACGCTTTATATATTATTTTCGGGTATCTCCTGGGCAGTATTTTGTTTGCGCGGCTCGGTGGGCTGATCTTTAAAAAGACAGACATTATGGCGGAAAGCCCGGACAAGAACCCGGGCACAATGAATGCGTTTACATACGGTGGGTTCCGGTGCGGCGTGTTTACGCTGTGCGGCGACCTGTTCAAGGGCTTTTTGCCGGTTTTTTTGTACCGCAGCGGAGAACTGCCCGAAAACCCGCTGATGCTCTCTTTTGTGATGGCGGCGCCGGTCTTGGGCCATATTCTGCCGTTTTATGACATTAAACACGGCGGCAAAGGCATTGCGGCAACGTTTGGGTGCTTTTTGGGGCTGCTGCCGCACTGGATCCCTCTGTGCGTTTTGGCGAGCATCTTCATTTTCTTTTCGTGCGTTGTTAAAATCAACCCGAACTATTACCGCACAGTGGCGACGTATATCCTGGCGGCCATTTGCACGGTTTGGCTGGAGCCAAACCGCTATATCGTCTTCGGCTTTTTGCTGATTGCGGCTTCGGTGCTCGCAAAGCTCTTTATGAGTGCCGAGGAAAAAGAACACTTTGAGGTGAAACTTGCATGGAAGCACTGATTTTATCCTGCAGCACGGGCGGCGGGCACAACACGGCGGCACAAGCGGTTTTTGAGGCGCTGACGGAACGCGGGCACCACGCCGTGCGCATGGACCCGTACACGCTGGTGAGCGAGGAGCTTGCAAATAAAGTCGGGCAGACCTATATAAAGTTGGTACAGAAAAGCCCGAAGCTGTTTGGCGCGGTCTATGACCTCGGTAACGCGTACCGTAAGCTGCCGGGGCGCTCGCCGGTGTACCACATCAACGGCAAAATGGCGCCGTACATGCAGAAATACCTTGCGAAACACCTAACGGACGTGATCGTCTGCACGCATTTGTACCCGGCGGAGATTTTGACGCACATGCGGCTAAACGGCATGGAAACGCCGCCGTTTGTGTTTATTGCGACGGACTACACTTGCGTTCCGTTTACGGAGGAATCGGACTGCGACTTGTACGTGACGCCCTCCCCGCTTTTGAGCAGCGATTTCACCGGGCGAGGCATTCCTGCGGAAAAATTGCGGCCGCTGGGCATCCCGGTGCGGCTGGATTTTTCCGATGATACCATCACGAAAGACAGAGCGCGGGAAGCGCTTAACTTGCCGAAAGACAGGCGCACGTTGCTGCTTTCCGGCGGGAGCATGGGCGCGGGGGCAATTATTAATGCCGTGCGGGCACTGCTGCCGTATTTGAAGCAAAATGCAAACTGCGACCTCAACATTTTGTGCGGCAGCAATGAGGCGCTGTTTGACAGCGTGGAAACTGAATTTGCAGAAAATGGGCAAATCACGCCGATGCACAGCACGAACAAAATGGCACTGTATTTAAAGGCAAGCAACGTATTTATCTCGAAGCCGGGCGGACTTTCATCTACGGAGAGCGCCGCGGCGGGCGTGCCGCTTGTGCACATTTCGCCGATACCCGGGTGCGAAAGCCGCAACGCGGAGTTTTTTGCCAAGGAGGGTATCGCCGTAAAGGTGGAAAACACAGAAACAGAGCTTTTGTCGGCGGTGGAAAGGCTTTCGGAGCCGGGAAATGCAGAAGAAATGCGCAAACGGCAGAGAGCAGTTATCAATCAAAATGCAGCCATAGATATTTGCGAGCTGTTGGAAACGGTAGCACAGTGATGACGCAAAACGTGGGTTAAAAGTTTTTGATCGACCTTTTTTCAAAAAAGGTCGCGGATTCTTAGGGCTGAGCCCTAAGCCGAACTCCGCAAAGTTCGGAACACTTTTGCCTAACTCAAAACCAGGAAGGTAGATTTGAACGTCCGGGGGACATTCAAATTGTAGGGAACCCAGTTGCATGGGTTCCCTGAAAGAGCGGCTTTGCGCCGCTCTTTTTATATACACAGTTTTTTTCTAAGTGAAAGGTACCGTGAAGTTCATTAGCACGCTGTATCACTTCCTTGCCCTCTGTCAGAGGGAGCCGACATAAAAAGAGCCACTGTGATTACTCGCAGTGGCTCTTAAACACCTTAAATTTAAATTTAGAAACGATCGCGCTTAACGTAAGACGTATGCAGCAGCTCGTGTGCCTTATGGCAGCCGGGCTCGCCGCCCATCCATTCATAGCACTCCTTGACGACGGGGTTCAGGTGGCTCTTTCTGAGCGTCTTGGCCGCGTCCTCATCGTAGAGGGCTTTTGCACGCAGGGCCTTAATGTCCGTGAAGCTGCGAACCGTAGACGGCTGAATCGGCTGGCCGCCGCCGTTTACGCAACCGCCCGGGCAGCACATGACTTCTACGATGTGGTAGTCGGCTTCGCCGCTTTCAATCTTCTTGAGCAGCTCGTTTGCGTTATTCAGACCGCTGACGACAGCGACCTTGACATCCATGCCGGCAACCTTGTAAACAGCTTCCTTGAAGCCCTTCGTGCCGCGAATCTCTTTGTACTCGATGTTGTCGTGGTCGACGCCCTCAAGCACATCGGCTGCGGTACGGAGCGCTGCTTCCAGAACGCCGCCCGTCGCGCCGAAGATCGTAGCTGCGCCGGTGGAAACGCCCATAACCGGGTCGAAATCCTCTTCCGGCAGTCTTGCGAAGTTGAGCTGTGCCATCTTGATCATACGGGCAAGCTCGCGGGTGGTGATGGAGATATCAACGTCCGGCACACCGGCTGCGTCTTCGTCGTCACGGTTGATCTCGAATTTCTTCGCGACGCACGGCATGACGGAAACGGAAACGATGTTGTTCGGATCGATGCCTTCTCTTTCCGCAAACCACGTTTTGATGAGCGCACCGGTCATCTGCTGCGGGGACTTGCAGGTGGAGAGGTTTTCTGTGAGGCTCGGGAAGTAGTGCTCGCAGAACTTGACCCAGCCCGGAGAGCAGGAGGTGATGATCGGCAGCTTGCCGCCGTTCTTCACGCGGTCAATGAACTCGTTTGCTTCTTCCATGATAGTCATATCGGCACCGAAATCGGTATCGTAGACCTTATCGAAGCCAAGGCGGCGCAGGGCTGCGACCATCTTGCCTTCTACGTTCGTGCCGATCGGCATACCGAACTCTTCGCCGAGCGCTGCGCGCACAGCCGGAGCCGTCTGCACGACAACGACCTTTTCCGGATCGTTGATGGCATCGATGACCTGCTGGGTATTGTCCTTTTCGGTGAGAGCACCCGTCGGGCAGGCTACGATACACTGACCGCAGGAAACGCAGGCCACTTCGCTGAGCGGCATCTCAAATGCGCAGCCGATCTCGGTATCGAAACCGCGGTTGTTCGCGCCGATGACGGCGACGTGCTGCTGCTGGCAGGCTGCCACGCAGCGGCGGCACAGGATGCACTTTGCATTATCTCTTTCGAGGTGCAGGGTGCTGTAATCCTTTTTGCCGGCGGGAACGGCGCCTTCGTAGCGGTTCTCGCTGTCGATGCCCATATCGTTGCAGAGCTTCTGCAGCTCGCAGGTGCCGCTTCTCTTGCAGGAGAGACATTTGCGGTCATGCACGGAGAGCAAGAGCTCCAGTGTCATTTTTCTGGATTTCTGAACCTTCGGCGTATTGGTGAAGACCTCCATGCCCTCGTTAACCGGGTACACGCAGGCGGCAACAAGCGATCTTGCGCCCTTAACTTCGACCATGCACATACGGCATGCGCCGATCTGGTTGACGTCCTTCAAGAAGCAAAGGGTGGGAATGTCGATTCCGGCTTCTCTTGCGGCTTCGAGGATCGTGCTGCCGGCAGCGACCTCGTAGGACATGCCGTTGATCTTAATATTTACCATATCCATGCTATTCTCAACTTCCTTCCTTACTTCTTTTCGATGGCGCCGAACTTGCACTTTTCACGGCAGACGCCGCACTTGATGCACTTCTGCGTATCGATGACATGCGGCTCGCGGACAGTGCCGGAGATGGCGCCGACCGGGCAGTTGCGTGCGCAGAGCGTGCAGCCCTTGCACTTGTCCGCATCGATGACGTAATTCGTGAGGGCCTTGCAGGCGCCTGCCGGGCAGCGATGCTCGGTGACGTGCGCAATGTACTCATCACGGTAATACTTGAGTGTGGAAAGAACCGGGTTCGGCGCTGTCTGGCCGAGACCGCAGAGGGAATTTTCCTTAATGTAGTAGCAGAGCTCTTCGAGCTTATCGATGTCTTCGAGTGTGCCCTTGCCGCTTGTAATCTTGTTGAGGATCTCAAGTAGGCGCTTCGTGCCGACACGGCACGGGGTGCACTTACCGCAGGATTCATCGACCGTGAACTCAAGGAAGAACTTTGCGATATCGACCATGCAGGTCGTCTCATCCATAACAATGAGGCCGCCGGAACCCATCATGGAACCGATGGCGATGAGGCTGTCGTAATCGATAGGCGTATCGATGAGGGACGCCGGGATGCAGCCGCCGGAAGGACCGCCGGTCTGTGCAGCCTTGAACTTGTGGCCGCCCGGGATGCCGCCGCCGATTTCTTCGACGACTTCACGCAGGGTGGTGCCCATCGGAACTTCAACGAGGCCGGTGTTGTTGATCTTACCGCCGAGTGCGAATACCTTGGTGCCCGCGCTCTTCTCTGTGCCGATGCTGCGGAACCACTGCGGCCCCTTGAGGAAGATCTGCGGGATGTTGGCATACGTCTCAACGTTATTCAGAACGGTCGGCTTCTGGAACAGACCTCTGAGTGCCGGGAACGGCGGGCGGCATCTCGGCTCGCCGCGCTTGCCTTCGATGGAGGTCATGAGCGCGGTCTCTTCGCCGCACACGAATGCGCCGGCGCCGAGGCGGATCTCAAGGTCGAAATCAAAGCCGGAATCGAAGATATTCTTGCCGAGCAGGCCATATTCTCTCGCCTGGTTGATGGCAATCTGGAGACGGTGAACCGCGATGGGGTACTCTGCACGGATGTAGATGTAGCCCTGCGTTGCGCCGATGGCGTAACCGGCGATGGTCATGGCTTCGATGACGCTGTGCGGGTCGCCTTCCAGAATGGAACGGTCCATGAATGCGCCCGGGTCGCCCTCGTCGGCGTTACAACATACATATTTCTGATCGGCATCGTTTGCCGCTGCGAATTTCCACTTAAGACCGGTGGGGAAGCCTGCACCGCCGCGACCGCGGAGGCCGGAATCAAGCATGGTCTGAATGACCTGCTGGGGCGGGATCTTCTCCGTGAGAATCTTGCCGATTGCCTGATAGCCGTCGAGCGCGATGTACTCATCGATCTGCTCCGGGTTAATCACGCCGCAGTTGCGCAGTGCGACACGCATCTGCTTTGCGTAGAACGTGGTCTCGTTGAGGGATTTTGTGGTGCTTTCGTCGACGACCGTCTCTTTGTAGAGCAGGCGGCGAACAATACGTCCCTTGAGCAGGTGCTCTTCAACAATTTCCGGGACATCTTCCGGGGTGACGCGGCTATAGAACGCGCCCTCCGGGTATACGATCATGATCGGGCCGAGTGCGCACAGGCCGAAGCAGCCGGTACGAACAACGTTGACTTCCTGATCCAGACCTTTGGCGCTGATTTCCTCCTTCAGCTTTTCAATGATCTTTTCGCTGTTCGAGGACGTGCAGCCCGTACCGCCGCAGACCAGAACATTGGAACGAAACATAGTTTTACCTCCTTATTTCTGATTTGCACCGATGGTGTATTCCGTAACGACATTGCCGTTGACGATGTGATCGTTGACAACGCGCAGTGCCTTTTCCGGTGTCATTTTTACGTATGTAGTCTTGGTGCCGTTTTCATCGATAACTTCGACGATCGGCTCGAACTGGCAGATGCCGATGCAGCCCGTCTGCGTGACCAGGACGTCGTGAAGCTCGCGTTTATTGACCTCATCCGAGATGGTGGTGAGAACCGGTCTTGCGCCTGCTGCGATGCCGCAGGTAGCCATGCCGACCAGAACACGCGTTTTCGCTTCGGAATTTTCGCGGACGTTGACCGCCATTTTTGCTCTATCTCGAATTGCCTGAAGTTCAGCTAATGATTTCATGTGGCTTTTCCTTTCTGCGCCTTGCGCATTGATACTACAAGAGCTACTTAAGCTCTTCCTCCGCCTCTGCAAGATATTCCCGAATCCACGCCGATACCGCGGGCTCCGTAAACGGAACGCCCTCCAGCTGCTCGCGCAGCGTGCGGGTATCGAGGGTGATCTCTTTTTCTTCAACGCTGTGGGTGAAGAGAAAATCGAGTTCGGGATTGCAGGTGATCAAAAGATGGATAACGGACGCGATGTCCCCGAGGGGGATCATATCGACATGCGAGGGGCGAAACACAGCCGTGACTTTGGTGCCCTTACCCTTTTCGGAATCAATCTGAAACGAGCCGCCCGTCATTTCCGCTTCCATTTTGAAAAGCGGCACGCCAAGCCCAACCTTGCGGGTGGTGCGTGTGGTGAAAAACGGGTCGATGACGCTTTTGACCTGCTCCGCACTCATGCCGCAGCCGTTATCCGTTATCGTGATGGTTAAGGTGTCGTGCTTTTTCGATTCCGCGACCTGCACCGTGATAAGCGATGCGCCCGCGCGAACGGAGTTCTGCACAATGTCCATCACATTCAGCGAAAGCTCGCGCATGGCTTACGCTGTGTATTTTGCAAGAATCTTATCCACGTCCTCGGGAACGAGACGGCCGTAAACGTCTTCGTTGACGGTGAGGACCGGTGCAAGGCCGCAGGCGCCGATGCAGCGACATGCGGTGAGCGAGAACACGCCGTCCGGCGTACATTCCTCCGGCTGGATGCCGAGCTTTGCAACGAGACGGTCGAGAACCTTATCTGCGCCCTTAACGTAGCATGCGGTGCCGAGGCAAATGGAAATGTTGTACTTACCCTTCGGAGTGAGCGAGAACTGAGAATAGAACGTGGAAACGCCGTAGACCTCTTCGAGAGATACATCGAGACCGCGTGCAATCTCCTTCTGCACTTCGATCGGCAGGTAGCCGTAGATATCCTGCGCCTTGTGCAGTGCAGCCATGACGGCGCCTTTTTCATTCTTGAGGCTCTCGATGACTGCGAGGAGCTTCTCATGCTGCTCGGGAGTATCGGTAAACGGAATGGTACTGATACGCTTTTGCATTTTATTTCCTCCCTGATAAAATTAAGTTTAAATTCAGGTATGGTTCGGTCTGCGCCCCTATTGGGCGAAGAGCTTTCATACATCTTTATGAATTATATCAAAATCGACATACATAATAATTCTAAAAAAGAATTAAAAACGAAAGTTTGTCAAACCCATGACGAAATTTTTGTCAGTTCTTTTAGCGTACAGCACAAAAATTTCGTTTTCAGGCATTTGTTAAAGTATACAAAAACAGTATAGATTTGCCGTGAAAAGGTTGAAATATCACTCATTTTATCGATATTTTATATCGATAAAAGTATATCTATTCCGTTTTTACCAGATTTGCAAAAGTTAGAAACAGCTAATTTTCAAAAGAGCGAGATTAACGAAATTTTATGCAATTTAACGAAAATCCGGCGATTTAGCCATGTTGGTAAAAATGACGAAAGCTGTGCGTTATGCGAAATTCGCATAGCACACAGCTTGGCGTTTTTTTCTTATAAAGCCTGAAATTTACCTGCACCGAACCCACGCAGCACATCTAAAAGCGCTTTGGCGGTTTTTTCCGGCAGCTCCACCGTTTGGTGTTCTTCGGGCATCAAATGCAGGTAATGCGCGTCAGAGCTGCGCAGAAGCACCATGCTTTCGAGCTCCGGGTGCAGAAGCCGCTGCTGTGCGGCATCGGCAGTAAGGGACAGCTCTGCTGCGGAAAACTGCGCTTCCGGCGGGATAGCACCGAGCGACGCAGTGACGCTGTACGCGTCTTTATCGACATGCGCGGGAAACGCCACGCCGTTAAACTCTTTCACGAGCGCCTGCACGTCGTTGATGCTGATGTCTGTTGCGGTAATGAGAAGCTCGGAAATTTCTCCGATCTTCTCGTCGTTTTCGTTTAAGACCCACTGCTCGCCGAAAATTTCCGGGCGGTTCGGCACCTTTGGAACGTGCGCACAGACGTATTTATCGAACGCGAGCGCGTCCTCGACCGTTTCAAACAGACAGACGACGTGTGCTTCTTCGGCGGTGCAGAGTTCCATACCGGGAATGACGAGCACGCCCGCGGCCTGCCCCACCTTTACGGCAGCGGGCGTATTGCGACAGGTATTGTGATCCGTAAGCGCGATGATGTCGCAGCCGAGCAGCGCCGCCATGTTGACGAGGTTGTTCGGCGTCATGTCCGTATCGCCGCACGGAGAAAGGCACGAGTGCAGGTGCAGGTCGTACCGATAGCTGTTCATACATTCACCCCAGTAATGAAGCGATTTTGAGCGCGGTTTCAAAGGCAGGCAGGGATGTACCGTACACGGCGATTTCCTGCTGCTCGGCACGCGCTTTGGCATCTGCATCCAAAGCGGCATCTTCCACAAGGATGATGCCTGCGGTATCGGCAAGCGATGCGACCGCGATGGCGTTGACGTTGCCCATAACAGTAAGCCACGCGTCGTCCGCTTTGGCTCTGCCCATGACCCAGCTTAAAAGATCGCCGCAGTAGCAGCCCTTCACTTCGCGCGTTGTATCTGTATTTTCGGTCAAAAGCTTCCAGCCGAGTGCTTCGGCCATTTCCTCTATCTGCATTTTACTTCCCCCTATTCGTCATCATTTGTGCGTTTGCCGCCGTCAAGGTCTAAATTTGAGAGCGAATCCGCAAAACGGCGGATCTCCTTGCGCAGGATGAACACGCAGTCTTCCTTGCGGCAGCTTCCGCGCACGGTGTCCTCCGCAAAGGCACGGCAGCTCGGTGCACCGCACGCGCCGCAATCGAGCCCCGGCAGCTCCGCTTCCACCTTGTCGATCTCCATCATCATTTCCATGGCGCGGGAAATATCCTCCGAAAGCGTTAAAACATTGGAAAACTCCAGCCCGCTGCCCCAGTTCATTTCCTCCGGGACGGTTTTGTTTTTCTCCAAGTGATTCTGCGAGACGGGCAGATATTTGCGCAATCTTTGCAATCTTGCAATGGCGACATACGGATTTTCGACACATAGCACGCCGCCGACGCAGCCGCCGGAGCAGGCGTTGAGCTCGATGAAATCCAGCTCACCGATGCGTTCGTCTTCAATCTCCTCTAAAACGCGGATGACGTTTTCGATGCCGTCCGCCGCGAGATATTTTTCTTTTAACAGCGCCGAAGATTCGCCGCCGGAGGTCGCCCAGCTGACACCGATAATGCCGGAATTTGAGAGCGATTCGAGATCTTTTGGCGTGAGCTTATCCATGCGGCTTGAAAGCTGCGGGAAAATTTCGCTGATGGCGATGGCGCCGTCTACCTCCGACTTTTCGATGCCGATGGGCATGCGAATATCCGTAACCTTTGCGGGACACGGCGTGATGAAAAAGCAGCCGATCTGCTCTTTCGGCAGGCCCGTTTTCTGCATGGCCTGCTGCTTTGCAATCCTTGCCGCAGTCTCCATGGGCGACAAAAGCGGCAGAACGTGGTCGCAGAGATCCGGGAAGCGGACGCGGATTAAACGCACGACAGCCGGGCAAGCCGAGCTGATGACGGGGCGCTGCAAGGTGCCGGCATCCATCAGGCGGCGGGTAGCCTCGCTGACAAGCTCTGCCGCGCCGGAGACCTCCATGACGTCATCGAACCCAAGCTTTTTAAGGCCGGATAAAACATAATCCTGGTCGTCCAAATTATTAAACTGCCCATAAAGAGACGGTGCGGGCAGCGCGATTTTATATGTAAACTTTTCCAGCATGGAAAGGTGGTCATGCTTTGCACGCTTTGCGTGGTGCGGGCAGATGCGGATGCACTCTCCGCAATCGATACAGCGCTCGCTCATGATGACCGCTTTGCCGCTGCGCACGCGAATGGCTTCCGTTGGGCAGCGCTTGATGCAGTTTGTGCAGCCTACGCACTTGCTTTCATCGAGCGTGACCGAGTGGAAAAAAATACCCAATCTAACGCGCCTCCTCCATTATCCTATGCAGAGCCTACGATTTTTCGCTCTGCGCGTAAACGACCATTTTGAGCGTGGTGCCCTGCCCCACGACCGAATCAATCGTCATTTCGTCGGAATACTTCTTCATGTTCGGCAGGCCCATGCCGGCGCCAAAGCCAAGCGACCGCACGTTATCCGGCGCGGTGGACCAGCCCTCCTGCATGGCTTTTTCCACGTCTGCGATGCCGGGACCGTGGTCGGTGAGCACGATGACAACCTTATCCGGGTCCACGTCCACATTGGCTTCGCCGCCGCCCGCATGGATAACCATGTTGATTTCACCCTCGTACATGGCGATGGAAACGCGGCGAATGGCCGATGGGTTATAGCCAAGTTTCTTTAATTTATGCTTTACATCGCCCGAAGCTTCGCCTGCGCGGGTAAAATCATCGCCGGGGACTGAATACCGAAGTTGCAGCATACTCATGATACGTCACACCCGCCTTCTAATCCTTTTTCGTATAGGAGGCCGCACGCCGTGAACATTCTGTACGGCGTTGCGAGGATGGTGATGTCCTTTTGCCGTGCGAGCGACAACACGGTCTCATCCGGGCGCTTGCCGCGCACAAAGATGATGCAGTGCATATCCATCATTTCCGCCGTGCGTACCACCTGCGGATTGACAAGGCCCGTGAGCAGCACGGACTGATCCTTTACGAACGCCAGCACGTCGCTCATCATATCGCTGCCGCATGCGGTTTTGACCTCTTCCTGAAGGTCGCCCTCCGCCAGTATTTCCGCCTTTAAAATGTTGACAATATTCTGTACCTTCATGAAAGCTTCACCCTTTCGCCGAGTTCGGACACGGGTCTGTTTGCTCTTTTTGAGCCTAAAGTGTCCTTGTTTCTGTTATTATACAAAAAGATTTCCAAAAAATCAATCCGTTATGGAAAATGTTCTGTACTTTTAGATAGTTTTTAAAGTGTTTTTTTGCCGCGTTTTTTGCCTTGCGGCCGAAAAATGCGGA
The DNA here is from genome assembly GCF_046974225.1 of Hominenteromicrobium sp. Taxonomy (NCBI): domain Bacteria; kingdom Bacillati; phylum Bacillota; class Clostridia; order Eubacteriales; family Oscillospiraceae; genus Hominenteromicrobium; species Hominenteromicrobium sp. The sequence continues at coordinate 93,565 of NZ_JBKWAE010000003.1, forward strand.
CTTGTCAGCAGAAGGTGGACAATTTATTTGTATTTGTGCATGGGGCACGAACGAAATGCAGCATTCGATATTTGTCCACCGATTAGATACACCTGTTTTTATTTCAAAAACAAATTTATACTTGACATTTGCGTTTTGCTGTATGTATAATAGGGGAAACTTTACCATGGTGCTATAAGAAATCACGGTAAAGCAAGGCAAATCTATTTTATTATCCGGTGCGATTTAACGCGCCAAAGAAAGGAAGATCTTACTATGAACCGTGTGTACAACTTCTCTGCCGGCCCCTCTATGCTGCCGGAAAGCGTTCTTCTGAGAGCCGCTGCCGAAATGCTCGACTATGAAGGATCAGGCCAGTCCGTGATGGAGATGTCACACCGATCTAAGGTCTATGACGCGATCATCAAGGGCGCGGAAAGCCTTCTGCGCGAAGTGATGGAGATCCCGGATAACTACAAGGTGCTCTTTTTGCAGGGCGGCGCATCCTCGCAGTTTGCGATGGTGCCGCTGAATTTGATGACGAAAAACCGCAAGGCCGACTATGTACTCTCCGGCCAGTTCTCCACAAAAGCGTATAAGGAAGCCGCGCGATTTGGCGACTGCAAAGTGGTGGCATCCTCGAAAGAGCAGAATTTCAGCCGTATTCCCGACCTTGACCCGAAGGAGTTCCGCCCGGACGCGGACTACTTCCATATCTGCATGAACAACACGATCTACGGTACGGTGTTCCATGCGCTGCCGGAGACGGGTGACGTGCCGCTTGTGGCGGACATTTCCTCCTGCATTCTGAGCCGACCGATCGATGTTTCGAGATTTGGCGTTTTGTATGCGGGCGCGCAGAAAAATGTAGCCCCGGCAGGCCTGACCATTGTCATCATCCGCGAGGATCTCATCGGCGAGCCGCAGGAAAAAACGCCGACGATGTTCATGTATAAGACGCACGCAGAAAGCGACAGCATGTACAACACGCCGCCGTGCTACTCCATTTACATGTGCAAGCTCGTTTTGGAATGGCTGAAAAACGAAGTAGGCGGGCTGAAGACGATGGAAAAACGCAACGTGGAAAAAGCCGCGCTGCTCTATGATTTCCTCGACCGCTCAAAGCTTTTTAAGGGCTGCGCCGAAAAAGAAAGCCGTTCCATTATGAACGTGACATTTGTGACGGGCGACAAGGATTTAGACGCAAAATTCGTGCAGGAAGCTGCCGCTGCGGGCTTTGTGAATCTGAAGGGCCACCGCAGCGTGGGCGGCATGCGCGCGTCTATCTATAACGCGATGCCGCGCGAGGGCGTGGAGAAGCTTGTTCAGTTTATGGAGAACTTTGAAAAGGAGAATGCCTGATGCACAACATACTTTGCCTCAATAAGATCAGCCCGCTCGGCACCGACCGTTTGGGCGAAAACTATACATACGCTGCCGAAATTGAGAACCCGGAGGGCATTTTAGTGCGCTCCGCCGCCATGCACGACATGGAATTGCCCAATAGCCTGCTTGCAATCGCGAGGGCCGGTGCGGGCGTGAACAACATTCCCGTGGAAAAGTGCGCGGAAGCCGGCATTGTGGTGTTCAACACACCCGGCGCAAACGCCAACGCCGTGAAGGAGCTGGTGCTGGCGGCACTGCTTTTGACGTCGAGAAAAATTGTCCCGGCGATTGAATGGGCGCAGACACTAAAAGGCACGGCAGACATTTCGAAACAGGTTGAAAAAGGAAAATCCGCGTTTGCGGGGCCGGAAATTCTCGGCAAAAAGCTGGGCGTGATTGGTCTTGGCGCGATCGGCGTGCTCGTTGCGAACGCCGCACAGACGCTCGGCATGCAGGTATACGGCTTCGACCCGTTCCTTTCCGTGGACGCTGCATGGAACCTTTCGAGCGACATTGTGAAGGCCGCTTCCGTGGATGAGATTTTTGAAAAGTGCGATTACATTACAATACATGTACCGCTAAATGACTCGACGCGCGGACTCATAGGCGCGGACGCTTTGAAAAAAGTGAAAAAAGGTGTGCGCGTCTTAAACTTCTCGCGCGGGGCGCTCGTCGATACCGACGCGATGTTGGCGGCGCTTGCAGACGGCACCGTTGCCGCGTATGCGACGGACTTCCCGGATGACGCGTTGCTCGGGGTCGAAAACGTCATCGCGATCCCGCACCTTGGCGCTTCCACGCCGGAAAGCGAGGATAACTGCGCTGTGATGGCCGCAGAGGAGCTGAAGGATTACATTGAAAACGGCAACATTCAAAATGCCGTCAACTTCCCGAATATTTCCATGGCACGCGGCGCGGACACACGCATTTGCCTTGCGCACAGAAACATTCCAAATACCATCGGTTCGTTCACACAGGTGTGCGGTGAAGCGGGCATCAACATTGAGAACATGCTCTCGAAATCGCGTGGCGACTGGGCATACACCATTTTGGACGTTACGGGCGACGTGACGGAAGACGTGCGCGAAAAGCTTGCGGCACTTTCGCCGGTTGTAAGGGCAAGAGTGATAAAATAATATCTCTCTGCATACGAGGAAAGACAGAAGCTTCGGTTTTTGCCTTTCCTTTTTTGTTGCATTTTTAATTAGACATGATATAATCATCTTTAATTCTGTTAGAGGGGACGGGAAAGTTATATGGAAAAATCGGCAAAATCCGCACAAAGGCATCGGTCATATTAAAAGCATACGAAGTGACAGAGATCAACGGCAAACTATACGCGGGCAAGTATTTCGCCATTCGCGGACAGGAGACCGAGAAAAAGATAGAGGATATCGTGACAAGGCACGAACCGGTCGTTTTGAGTCGAGCCAAAAGCGCGACCTTTATTTCTGTGATTTTGCAAAACAACAAAAACACGGTGCAGCTTCATTTCGGCTGCACCGTGTTTTTTGAGTTTACGGATAATGCTGTTCAGTTTTGCTCCTCCACGGCGCTACCCAACAAGAGGGCGGCGATGCACTGCACGATCTCTTTGTCGCTGGCATCTTCGGGAATGGCACTCCAAAACGCGCGGGCTGCGGCATTTGAAGAATTCTTCGCCGTGCGAAGGGCTTTGCCAATCTCCTCGCGGACCGTTTCACCGTCTACGCCGTGTTTGGCTGCTACGCGCAGCATCAATTCCTGTTCACTCAAAATCTCTCATCCTTCCTGATCCGGCCCGGCAGCCCCGCTGTACTTTTAGAGCGGAGGCTGTCGGATGGGTGGTAAATCTGTCAGTAATGCCATTATAGCAAGGGGGTCTTGAAAGTTCAAATAGAATCGTTCGCGCGTTTTCGACGGAAATTGACAGGTTCCTTTTCTCCCTGACAAAAGGTGTGCGAGTTTTTGCGAAAAAGCCGAAATTGTTACGAAAAGTTCATATTTTGACGCACAGGAAAACAAGAGAAAATCAGGTATCGGAGGTATTGCCCGGCATCTGCGGAGGCGTGCCGCCGTTACCGTTCGGCGGGGTCATGCCACTATCGCCGCTCGGCATTTCCGGCGGGGTGGTGCCATCACTGTTGCCGTTCGGCATTTGGCCGCCCATACCGCCGTTTGGAGCCTGACCACCCATATTGCCGGGGCCGCCGCCAAAGCTGCCCATACCCGTAGCGCCGCTGACAACGCCGGAGCAGGTCTCGTTCGCGGCTTCTGTACCATTTACATAGACTGTATACGTTTCGCCCTCGGTGATGTCCGGCGTGCTGAACGTGACATTCGTAAAGTTCTTCGGAGCCACGGCGGAAACGAGCGTGTTGCCGTCCGCGCCCTTCACTTCTACGGTGTCACCCGCGCTGCCGGTGCAGCTGACGCTGATCGTGTTCTGTTTGGAATCCGTTGTGGGGGTCTTCAGCATGCCGGAGCTGCCTGTGCCGAGCACAACGCCGCCGTTGATGGTAAACACGCCGTCGCAGTCAAATGTGCCGTTACCGTCACCGGTGGGGCCGCTGACGTACACCGTACCGCCGTTAATCGTAAGCGCACCGTTGGAATCGAGCCCGTCGCCGGAGGCGTTGACGGTGAGCGTGCCGCCGTTGACGGTGAGCGTATCTGCACCCGCGGTGCCAAAGCCGCCGTCAACGGCGCTGCCTGCAGCATTCAGACCGTCGTCGCTTGCGGTGACATCGATCGTACCGCCGTTGATGGTGAGGTCGATGGCTTCAAGGCCCTCGCAGGACTCTTCCACCACGATGGTGCCGTCCTCGATTGTAAGGGTGTTATCTGCGTGCAGGCCGTCGTCGCCGGACTTTACGGTGATACCGCCGCCTGAAACGGTCATCGAATCGTTGCTGTGCAGGCTGTCGTCTGCGGAATCGACCGTGACGGTGCCGCCGGTGATGTCGAGCGCGGCTTCGGCCTTGATGCCCTTTGTAGACAGGGTTTCGTCCGCCGTTGTATTCTGTGCGCCGCCAAACATAGCATTGCCCGTTTTTTGCTCTCCATTCGCGCTGCCGCCGCCTGCGGTGACATTTACTTCGCCCGCGGAAATGAGAACACCGGTCTCCGCCTGAATGCCGTCCTGCTCGGCGGTGATGTTCACAGTGCCCCCGCCGATATAGACATAGCCTTTATCGGCCTCGGATTTGGTGGACTTGATGCCGTTGCCGGAAGCCGTGATATGGACGGTGCCGTCCTTAATGAGCACAGCGTCTTTGCCGATGAGGCCGTCGTCCGCCGAAGTGATATTCAAAACGCCGCCGGTGATTTTCAATTTATCTTCGCTCGTGATGCCGTCATTTGCATTGGAGTTGACGTTCAGCACGCCCGTGCCGTTAACGGAAAGGTCGCATTTGGCGAAAACCGCGGCGGTAAGCTCATCGTCGCCGTCCGTACCGGTGATAGTATCGGTCACGGTGCTTTCGGTGTTTTCGGGCAGGCTGATAATGACTTTATCGGCGTTTTTCGCGTAGATAGGCGCAGTCGTTGTGCAGGTGATGCTCGCGTTTTCGAGCACAAGGCGCACATCATCCTCGTCGCCGGCATCAATGATGACCTGGCCGTCCGTGAGCGTGCCGCTGAGAACATACATGCCCGCTTCCGTAATGGTGACCGTGCTGCCGGAAACCTTAACGCCGTCTGCTTCCTTTGGCGCGGAAAGGTCGATCTTCACGGTGTCTTCCGTACTGTAATCGATGTAGAAATCCTTATTTTTGAAGGAAAGATTTGCTTCGATGACGGAGCCGATGGTACCGTTCATCGCGCCGCCGGTAGAATCGGTCTCGTCTGCACCGCTTTCCTCAGAGGTGCTGGCCGTGCTCACGGTAGAGGAAGCGGAAGATACGGACGTAGACGATGTGGTCGACTGTGTGGAGGCACAACCCGCTAAGATCAGTGCGGAGAGAATGACAGCAAAGCGCAGGGTGTGTTTTTTCGTGGATAAACGATTCGGTTTCATAAAGGAAGGCTCCTTTCTTTACAGTTGTTCCACGGGAGTATGCGGCTGGCCGCAGCGTACTTCGAGATTGCCGTTGCGGCAGCGAAGCGCATCGAGAAATTCTTTTTCGTTACGGTCGTCCGCAAGGCGCACGCGATAGTGCAGCTTATAGAGGCTACCGAGGCTTGCGGTCTTGACTTCCGTAAGCTCTGCGTGGGTGGTGTATTCTTTGAAAATATCGTCGAACACCTCGGTGTAATCGAGCGATTCAGGGATGGTGATGCTAAGCTCTTTTTCGCCGCTGCGGTCTGCACCGATATGGAAGAAAACGAGCAGATACAGCACGGCGCACGCAATGACCGTGAAGAGCACGGAGAGCGCAATATAGCCGCTGCCGCAGGCGAGACCCACGGCCATGGCAACGAAGATGACGGAGATGTCTTTGGCGTTACCGGGTGCGGAGCGGAAACGGACAAGGCCGAACGCGCCGGCGACCGCAACGCCCGTGCCGACGTTGCCGTTGACGAGCATAATGACGGTCTGCACGGCAAACGGCAGTAAAATGACGGCGAGCACAAGGCTTTGCGTAAAGCGCGTGCGGCGCGTATACGTAAACGCGATGAGCGCGCCGCAAAGCAGCGCAACGAGAGAGCAAATCAAAAACGAAGATACGGTGATACCGGACGAGGTGAGGCTTGCAAACATGGTTTCCATGGGAATATCCTTTCTGAAATCAAATGAATTATTTAGGATGCATGCACGATGTGCGTGCCGTGGGTGTTATAGGCACTGGCATATTTAGAAAACGACGCGGGGTAAATTCTAAAGCGGCTCAGCATATCGGTGAGCCATGTGGGGAGACCGCCGCCGGCTTTGATTTCCATCAGCGTTTCGCCGGGCTCTAAAAGCAGTTGCCCATCGTCCCCCTGACGCAGGTCGGTATTTTCTTCTCTAAAGCGTATGTTGGTATCGAATGTGATGCGCAGGCCGCTGTCTTCGCGGCTGTAAAGTGCCACGCGGTCATAGCACAGCGCCATGGCGGACTTTAAATCGCCGTAATAGTGCAGTGACCACGCAATCTCTTTTGCAATCTGGCTGTTCTCTTTCGGCGCTTTGCCGTTTACAAGCCAGTCATACGCTTCGCCGTAGGGCATCACGATGCGGCGCTTGTAGACAATGCCCTGATATTTTTTCTTCAGCTCCACAAACGACGGGCTTTCCGCTTTCGGCACGCCGTAGGTACGCAAACGCAGCTTTTCTTTATAGACGGGCTTTTCGCCCGAAAGTCGCGCCAGCAAATGATTCGGGGTGTCAAAGTAAATGTTGCATATGGTGGAGCGCCCGTATTCATCGGGGCGCATATACGGCTCCAAAACCGCCCAGAGCGCCTCAAACTGTAAGGAATCGAGCAGATATTTTTGCTCTACGCGCTCAAATATGCCGGTATAGTCCGCCATGGCTTTCGCCCTCCTCTTTGTTTTGTTTCTTAAATTTTACTTACAAAATGTGATGAAAAGGTGATTACATTTTGAGCGTTAGCGGAGAAAACCGTGCAAAAGCAGGTGCTGTGCACCGTTCCTACAAAAACAGGTGTGTTCTGCTGTGCAAAAAGTCCATTGCGCCGCACATATACAAATGATAGAATGAGATAAACGCGTTTCTATGGAAAAACGCAACTTTGGGAGGATCTGTATGTACACACTCGATTATTTAAATTGCTTTATTGAAAACCTTGATCTGCCGGAAGCGAGCCGCGCTTCTCTGCGCGAGAACTGCGAGACGCTCGTGACGACACCCGGCGCGATTGACGAGCTGGTCTCTGCCGAGACGCTGCTCTTTAAAGATTACGGCATTGACGGCGCATACGGCGCGGAATGGAAGCCCATTGTGCCGCACATGGACGCGCTTTCGGAGCGGACAGGGCTGCACCGCCACGTGGTGGATTTCCTGTTCCTTGCGCTTGCAAGCGAACGTCTGCGCGAAAATTACAGAGCGGCGGGCCTGACGGACGAGCTGTTCTGGGACACCATCGCCGACCTGAAATTCAAGCTCATCGAGTGCCACGACGTATACGACATTTGGGGCACATTCGTCGCAAGCTGGTACCCGTGGTTCTACACGATGCACCGCTTTAAGCTGGGCCGTTTGCAGTATGAGGCCGTACACTTCTCCGGCGACACGCTCGTGACGGTCGGCGGTTACACGGTAAATCCCGGTGACACGGTTTACAACATGCACATTCCGTCCTGCGGTTCTTTGAACCGCGCGGCGCGCATCGAATCTTATAAAAAAGCCTACGAATTTTACAAAAAAGACCTCGATGGCAAGCCGATGGTATTCTGCTGCCACTCCTGGCTTTTGTTCCCGAAGAACCGCGAAATTCTGCCCGAGACGCTCAATACGGTCGATTTCATCGGTGACTTCTATATTTACGACAGCGAGGAATACGATGTGTTCCACGACAAGTGGCGTGTGTTCGCAAAGGACTTTGAGAAGCCGAACAGCGAGCTGCCGGAGGACACCACCCAGCGCCGCTGTTTTAAAAAATGGCTTCTGGACGGCAAAAAGACCGGCGCGGGCGCGGGCATCTTTATTTACGACGGCAAGGAATTCATCAAATAAGTAAATTTGCAGGATATTTTGCAAAAGCCTGCATTGTTATGCGCAAAAAGGCTTGACAGAAGTTTAATTAGCTGATATAATTTTGAATTGCTGATCGGTCATATAAATTCACGACTTGGGTGAATGTCTCTACCGGCCGCCTTGTGTGCCGACTATACCGAAGCCGCTTACGGGCTTCGTGTATACGTTCGGGCACAGGGCGGCCTTTTTATGTGCCGATTTACCCGAAACCGGGTCTTGCATAGAGTTGTATTTTGAAATTCATACGCAAATTCATCTGTCAGTTTTAGAAAGTTGGGGTCAAACATGAACACGGATATCGTCATCATCGGCGCCGGTCCTGCCGGCATTTTTACCGCGATGGAGCTTCTGCGCCGCGGCAGCAAGGAGAAAATTCTGCTGCTGGAAAAAGGCCGTTCCATTGAAACGCGCAAATGTCCTAAGGCCCAGACCGGCCACTGCATGAACTGCAAGCCGTACTGCCATATTACAACAGGCTTTTCCGGCGCGGGCGCGTTTTCGGACGGCAAGCTGTCCCTCAGCCCGGAAGTTGGCGGCGACCTGCCCCAGCTGATCGGCGAAGACACCGTACAGTCGCTTATTGAATACACGGATTCCATCTATCTGGAGTTCGGCGCGGACACGCGCGTGGAGGGCGTGAGCGAAAAGGAAGCCGTCAAAGAAATTCGCAAGCGTGCCATCCAGACCGGCCTGAAGCTCGTCGACTGCCCCATCCGTCACCTCGGCACAGAGAAGGCGCAGGAGATTTATTACGCGATTGAGCAATATCTTCTGAATAACGGCGTGGAGATTCGCTTCGGCTGCGCGTGCAGCGACCTCATTTTAAAGAACGACACCTGCATCGGCGTGCACGTTGCGGAGGGTCAAAACGAATACGACGTTTACGCGAAGCAGACCGTTGTGGCAGCCGGCCGACGCGGCGCGGATTGGTTTGATAAGCTCTGCGCCCGCCACGGCATCGCCCATGCGCCGGGCACAGTGGACATCGGCGTGCGCGTAGAGGTGCGCAACGAGGTCATGGAAACCGTAAACAACGTTCTGTATGAATCGAAGCTCATCGGCTACCCGAAGCCGTTTAAAAACAAGGTGCGCACATTCTGCCAGAACCCGGGCGGCTTTGTCAGCCAGGAAAATTACGATAACAACCTCGCCGTCGTGAACGGCCATTCCTATAAAGATAAAAAATCCGATAACACAAACCTCGCCATTTTGTGCTCCCACAACTTCAACGAGCCGTTCAATCAGCCGATCGAATACGCGCAGAAGGTGGGCGAGCTGACGAACATGCTGGGCGCGGGACACATTTTGGTGCAGCGCTACGGCGATATTCTGGACGGCAAGCGCACGTGGCAGAAAGAGCTTTCTCGCTCGAACCTGCGCCCCTCTCTGCCGGACGCGGTGGCGGGCGACATCACCTCTGCCATGCCGTACCGCGCCATGGTGAACATCATCAACTTCATTCAGGCAGTCGATCACGTCGTCCCGGGCTTCGCCGCCGTGGAGACGCTGCTCTATTCGCCGGAGCTGAAGTTTTACAGCAACCGCGTGAAGATGGACACGGACCTCAACACAAGCATTCACAACCTGCACTGCCTTGGCGACGCCAGCGGATGGACGCGCGGCCTGATGATGGCCTCTTGCATGGGCGTGCTCATGGGCAGAAAACTCGCAGAACAGGAAAACGCATAAGAGAACAAGATTGCACACATCGCAAGTTCACACATAAAGGAACGGGCCCCGCCGCGGCAATTCGGCAGAAGCCCGTTTTCTTTTTGGGCTTAGGGAAAAAGCAGAAGAATTTTCTTGCAGGCGCAGGGGGAATATGCTATACTGATTATGTATGAGTTTACATCATGACTACATTCAAAGAAAGATGGTTTTATAGATGAAATTAGGTATCGGAGTCCCCTACCTAAGTTTTCATATTTCCATTTTCCCTTATAAATGCCGATAAAACTAGATTTCATGCGCTTTTTCAGAATACCCAAAAGCATAAAAACGTATATATCTCAATGCCATCCCACGCAGAAATGGCGTAAAAATGGCGTAGTAGATTTTTGACGGTACAGCTGCGAAAAGAATACACACTACAAAAAAACAATCACACCCGGAGATGGGAGCTAACCCCTCATCTCCGGGTGTTTTCTTTATTGGATATTAATGTTCTTGGGAGGTCTGTCGAATGATCGCGGATGTCGGAAGCGCCTTATTGGAAACTCCCCAAGGATATTTCTGAGAATCACTGCGATCGTACTGATATACAATAATTTCCGGATCATGATACTTACTGAATCCCTGAGATAAGAAAAAAGTAAAGTCACTAGAGGTCGATAGAACGAGATGTATTTTCTCGATATTTGCAGATGATACAATTTCACGCATTTTATTAAGTATTCCAGTCCTCAATCTATTCATAAGAGCATAAGAAACAATTGCTGCAAACGTGTCATTATGCGTTTTATATCCCACCCTGAACGCTGTTTATCACAACCACCTTGAATTCATCCCAAATTTAGATAAAATATAAACACGAAACAAGGAGGCGCGCGAATGATCACAGCAGAACATTTAAGCCGAAGCTTTTCGGGTAACGGTCTCAAGTTACGGGATTTGAACTTTCATATTGAAAAAGGAGATTGTGTTGGCTTGATCGGCCCAAATGGCAGTGGGAAGCGTTCGCTTATTCGGTTAATTCTCGGTATCTATAATCCGGACCATGGGAGACTGTGGGTCATGGGGAAGAATCCGAGTCTTATTTGCCGTACACCGCTGCAGATGAGCCGTATCGACCGGAACCGTATGACGTTCATTCTTCCCGAATCTTTACCTGATGAACGCGTGTCTGGAATCGTATCTCCAAAGAAAAACGCAATTTTCGATGCAGATGATTTTCTGAAGGAGTGTTTTGAAACATTAAAGCTTTCTGCGTTGCTTTCATCAAAGGTACATCAGCTGTCTCGCGGCGAACTCGCACGCGTTCGCTTTTATGAAGCAATCACTTCTATGCCCGAACTGCTTTTACTGTACGAGCCATTTGTCGGTGTGGACGCCTCAATGAAGGAACAGATGATTCGGATTTTACTGACAATGAACCAGAAGTATTCAACTACAATCCTATTAGCGGTGCAAAATCTGAATGATATGGATAAAATTTGCACTCGAGCTATCGTGTTAGATAAGGGAATATGTATATATTCAGGAGACTTATCTGATCTGCGTCATCGCTATTTACTGTCGAATCGGTTGGTTTTCCAAATTCTCGATGGAGTTCCCGACTTTCAGGATCTTCCAATACAACGATTCAGTTGGAATGATGGAGATTTGAAAATCACTTTCGATCCTGAATCAGTTCGGGCAGCGGACATTATTGATCATGTCCTGCACACCTGCAACGCGTCTGAAATACTTATTCACGAACCGCAGGTCGAAGATTTATTTCGCATATTATATTCAAGCAAAAAGGAGGATATGTTATGAATAGTATTGTGTTATGGTTCGATTTGGCACGACGATCATTTCGATCACAATCGGTCTATCGCATCAATGTATTAGTCAATCTGATTTACAGTTTCATGTCAGTACTTATCAATGTATCCGTTTGGAATGCGCTCTATGCGCAAAACGTCGACCCTGCAGCAACACTTTCAGAGGCAATTACATACAGTGTGATCTCCTCAACATTTTTGGTGGGAATGCAGCTTTGGCCCGGTGTCCGCATTGGTGATGCCGTTTATTCTGGAGAGGTTGGCCAGCAGATGGTTCGTCCCATGAACCTGCTCGCACAGCATGCGGCAATGGAATTAGGAGAGAAAATGTTTAATTTCTTCACATGCATTCTTCCCTGCATTGTAGCTGCAAAAATTGTATACAATGCACTCTTGTTTCCCGCCACACTCGCGGACGTTTTATTTTTTCTATTGAGTGCTCTTCTCGGAAATATGATCTTTTTACTTCTCAACACAATATTGGGCTATACGGCTTTCTGGCTTGGAAATGTTTGGTATATCCAATGGTTTTTGACAGCAGCAATGTATGTTTTTGGAGGAGAAATGGTTCCTTTTTGGTTTTTGCCGGACAAGTTGAATATCATTACATGGTTTATGCCGTTCCGCTGTGTTCTGTTTATACCGATGGAAATGTATTTAGGGCGTCTGTCTATGAATCAAATCATTTTCAATCTTTGTTTACAAGTACTGTGGCTCCTCGGTTTGTTGCTTTTGGAACGCTTTGTGTGGTATCGGGCACAAAAGAAAATCGTAGTTCAGGGCGGTTGACTAGAAAGGAGGTCCGTAATGTTCTATCTATTCTTGGCAAAACAATTTATTCGCACACAGTGGCGGTCTCAAAACGAGTATCGCTTTTCATTCATTATGGGTATCTTGGCTCAAGGTACAAACTTTGTGTTTCGGTATCTGGCTTTGTATCTTTTGGTTTCAAGGTTTGGATCTCTCAACGGATGGAATTCTCGAGAATTACTTCTGATCTATTCTTTCTCACAATTCACATACGCAATCGGTTCAACATTTACACATGACCTTTGCAGACAGCTTCCGAATCTTGCCCGCACTGGTGACCTGAACAGTTATCTGATTCGACCGGTACACTCACTTTTCCTTGCAATATTCACGAATTTCAATGTTGGATATATTACGCACTTTACAATATCTGCCACTGTAATGATTTTCAGCTTTATTTCTCTCGGTGTTACACTAAATCTTTGGGGCATACTTTGGCTAGTTATCACATTGGTATCGGGCGGCATTATCTCCGGATGCGTCTTTTTGATTTCCTCGCTTCCAAGTGTTGTAGCCATTGGCAATGTTTCTCTTAAGAACATTACATATGTTTTCAAGGATGTTGTTCAGTATCCGCTTTCTATTTTCGGCACACCTTTGCAAATCATTCTGACCGTTTTCATACCTCTTGGATTCACGACGTTTTATCCACTGCAGCCTTTACTTGGAAAACAGGACATGGGTATTTTTCCAGTGTTTATCCAATATTTGTCTCCTCTCGTTGCAATTGTGATGGTACTCTTACTACTCCTCGCTTGGAGGACAGTCATTAATAAATACGAAAGCACCGGAACATAAGAAAGGGGTTTATTATGGCTTATATAGAATTACATGATGTTGTTAAGGATTTCAAAATCAAAAATAGACGCAATGGCGCTTTTGGAAATGTGAAAAACTTTTTTGCACCGCAGTATCTAACGAAACGCGCGGTAGACCATATCTCTCTGGAAATTAATCGAGGTGAAATGGTCGGATATATCGGTCCGAATGGAGCGGGCAAATCTACGACAATCAAAATACTCACGGGTATTCTGTTGCCCACCAGCGGCTATGTAAAAGTTGGTAATCTTGAGCCGTACAAAAATCGAAAGCAGAACGCCTTACATATGGGTGCAGTCTTTGGACAGCGCTCTCAGCTCCTGTGGGATCTGCCGGTACAAGATGCACTGGACTTGTTTCGTGGGATGTACCGGATTGAAGAAAAGACCTACAAGAAAAATGTAGAGATGTTCTGCGATTTGCTTGGACTCGATCAATTCCTTATGCAACCTGCGCGTCAGCTGAGTTTAGGACAGAAAATGCGCGCAAATCTGGCACTCGCATTAATACATGATCCTGATGTAGTTTATTTGGATGAACCTACAATTGGTCTTGATGTCCTCGCAAAGGATAATATCCGCGCGTTTCTGCGGGAAATCAACAAAGAGAAAAACACGACGGTACTGTTGACAACACACGATATGACAGATATCGAGAGTGTATGCGACCGTTTAGTTCTGATCAATAGCGGTAGTGTTCTTTATGACGGCGGTCTCAACGCCTTCAAGGAACAGTACTCCAAAGGCTACAGTATCCGCGTAACTTTTGCCGATCCAAAAGAAGCGATTCAGGATACTAGATTTGAATTGATTGAAAAGAAAGACGCAGAGTCGATATACCATGTTTCTCAGTCGGATTTTCAGCCCGGAGAGGCACTTGCTTTTCTGGCAAGTCACTGCAAAATGCAGGATATCAGTATTATTGAAACACCTATCGAGGAAATTGTTAAAGCAATATACAAACACGAAGCATAACAAGAAGACAAGAGTGAACTGTAAAAATACGGTTCATTCTTGTCTTTTTTATTAATAATCATTTTTTTGACTGCTGTCTCAGCCTGCCGGCAGCATAACGTTCACACAGAAAACAAGGTCTTCTTCATAAATATCCAGCAAACCATTGTATTTTTCTATAATGGCTCGAATCTGCTTTATTCCCATGCCATGTTTTTCCGGTTCCGCATGTGTAGAATGCAGATCCGGGTTAACTGCCAAAACAGAGGAATTGATACTGTTTCGTACCGAAATAGCTTCATATCCGCGCTTTTTACTGATGGATACGGAAATTTGCCGCTTATCCGAGTTTGCTGCGGCGTGGATAGCATTGTCGAGTAGATTGGTTAATAGAGAAGAGAAGTCGACACTATCAATTTTTTGGAATTTAAGGTTCTCTATCTGCAGCTGCATATGTACCTGCATCTGCTGGGCTTGCTGCAGTTTTAAATTCAGAATGTAATTCAATAGCGCATTTCCACTGTCAATATAAGAGTACTCCAGATTAAGCTTGTCCAAAATCTGTGCAGTGTAAGTACGAGCTTCATCATACTTTTCATTTCCTAAAGACATAGCGATGACCATAAGATGGTTGCGCATATCATGCTTTAAGCGACGCGTATTTTCATGGATAGAACGCACATTTTCTTCTGTAGCACGCATTTTTTCCAAAGCTTCATCGGCTGTAGCTACCTTCTCGCGTAGCTGAATCGTTTCGTCCAGCAAAGCTTTATAATCTGCGTTCAGTCGTATAAATTCCTGTTCTAGTACTTTCTTTCGCATAGAATAACCTCTTTAGCGGAACGACCGCATGATTTGCTGCTTGGCATTCTCTGCCCAAGCGCGCCCAATGGGGAGCTCTGTTCCGTTTTCCAGCGTTATGCTGACCGTGTGCAGCAGGTGCACAGCGGAGCAATTTACCAGAAAGCCTTTGTGTATACGTACGAATCCGTGAGAATCAAACTGTTCCTGCATTTCACGCATGGTGGAACGACAGGAATAACAATCTGCCGCAGTATATATTTTTACGTAATTTCCATCAGCTTCGAGATGTGTGATGTCAGAGAACGGGAGTCGGACGGAAACGCTGCCAGAACGAAATGTAAAGGCATCGATCCTTGCGGATACTTCGTGTGCAGCACGGAGTAGTACACGTTCGAGATCCTCATGATAACGGCTTTTACGAACAAAATCAAATGGTTTGTACTGAAATGTTTCGTATACAAGAGATTCCTGATTCGTAATAAAGATCAAAAGAGCTCGATTGTTCCGCTGCAGCAATTCTCCGGCAATATCAAATCCGGTAAGACGCGGCATATCAATGTCCAGTAATATGAGTTCCGGCGCAAATGCTTCGAGCTCATCTATAAAGCAGTTAGGATCACTGGATACCAGCCACGTTGGAGAGATACCGGCACGCTTATAGCAAGCAGTACAGAACTTCTGCAGTTCATCAAGAATTATGGGTTCGTCATCACACATTGCAATTCTCATATGGCATCTCCTTTTCTAGTGATATGAATTAATTATAACTTATTAACCCCGAAGTGTCCAGCAGAAGCTTCTGAAAACCAAACGCGAGGATATTGGTGGAAAGGAATGAACTATCGCAACGAGTAAGGTTAATTCCATACGTAATCGCCATAGAAAATCAGCTACTTTCTACCGCTAAAAGAACTGGCAAGAGTCCCCCTCATCTTCCTATTCCCTTCTCTATAGATCTTCTCAGCCGCTTCTGCAGAAGAAAGGCCAATGGTTATGGCGGTCTCATAGAAGGTGGGAGACTTATATTTCCGGTTTTGCACCCTATGGCAATCCGGGCAGACCCCGGTGCGTATACGAATCACTTCCTGTTCCTGGTAGGAGAGTGCGTTGTAAGCAGAGAAAAGCGTTTCTGTCAACTCCTTTTGGACCAGTGTGCGAAGCGGTTCATATGTGTCATCTCCACAAATCTCTTCACAGCTTTCTTCGCCGTCATCGTCGGCATACTGCCGGTATGTCGGCACCAAAAAGCTGGTAAAACGCAAGGAGTTCGAAGAATATATCAGTCAGAGTCTGATCATCTAACATAAATCGCTAACGAAAGAAGAAAAGTTTCAAATTATGCCTTGAGAAAAAGAGCACTTTATGCTAAGATTAGAATTTAGTAGTGTGCTCTTTTCGCTCAGGCAGAAAGGAGTAAAACTATGGGCAAAAACCTCAAAGGCAAGGAATGTGGAAAAGGTATTCATCAAAGAAAAGACGGTCTGTACAGCGCAAGATTTGTTGACCGATTCGGAAAACGGCACGAGAAGTATTTTCAGACACTTCCCGAAGCGCGCAACTGGATTGAAGACAGCAAATACGCTGACAAACACGACGATATTTTTGTTCCTACAGATATGACAGTCGATGAGTGGTTTAACTTCTGGATAGAAAACATTGTGGGCGATCTTGCTCCCAATACTCTCAGAAATTACAGGGAAAGGTACGAACATAATATCAAGCCCGTTATGGGTAAAATGCTTATCTCCAATGTTAAACCGATGCACTGCAAGAAGGTGCTTCTTGATATGGATGCAAACTATGCAGGCTCTACCATTCGGCAGACTTATATCGCCATGGGAACCATGTTCAAAGCAGCCAAGATGAATGATGTGATCGCTAAGCACCCTATGGACGGAGTTCGATATTCAAAACCTGTGCGTGCGAAAGATGACATCAAATTCTTCACCCGTGAGGAACAAAGCAAATTTCTTGAAGCAGCCCGAAAATCACACAATTACGAGCAATACGCGCTGATTCTTGAAACCGAACTTCGTACCGGTGAGCTGATCGGACTGACATGGGATGCAATCGATTTTGAGCATCGGATGCTTACAGTAAACAAGACACTCGAATTTCGCCATGCGCAGCAATTCTGGCGAGCGGGTCCTCCGAAAACCCAGCAAAGCTATCGGACGATTCCCTTGACAGACAGGGCGTACGACATATTCAAGAAATTATGGGATAACAGGCACGAGAGATATGAATCTCCTGCTTTATCTGAAACTCTTGAATATGTGGACAGACGCACGGGCATGATGGCTAAACTTGTGATGCGTGATCTTGTCTTCATCAACTGGCGCACCGGGCAACCGAACAAAAACAGTTCTTATGATACCCACCTCTACAAACTTTGCGATAAAGCCGGTATCAAGCGGGTATGTATGCATGCTCTGCGGCACACATACGCAACCCGTGCAATCGAAAGCGGTATGCCCCCTAAAATACTGCAAACCCTTCTGGGACACGCCAGCATAAAAACAACCATGGATAGATATGTTCATGTAACCGATGAATCCATGAATCAGGCGATGATCCAGTTCCAGCAAGATGCGGTCTATTAATCAGCCATTCGTAAATGGCGTAAAAAATGGCGTAGACAGTAAATCAGCAGGCAGAAAAAAACTAGTAAAAAAATCGGTGCAATACCAAAAGCGCTGATTTCGGACATTTATCAGCAGTAAAATCCCCCTGAAAACGGGGGATTCTGATAAAAACCGATATATTTTAATGCGAGAATGGCGTAAAAATGGCGTAAAATCCAAAAGCCAAATCGCAAAAGCCCAGTAAATCCGGGAATTTTTCTAAGGAGAATGATAAATATGAAATTAGGTATCGTCGGTCTGCCGAACGTCGGCAAGAGCACACTTTTTAATGCGATCACGAATGCGGGGGCGCAGTCTGCGAACTACCCGTTCTGCACCATTGAGCCGAACGTGGGCGTTGTTGCCGTGCCGGACAAGCGCCTCGATAAGCTGGCAGAAATGTACGAGCCGGAAAAGTTCACCCCGGCGACGATCGAGTTTGTGGACATTGCGGGTCTTGTGAAGGGCGCGTCAAAGGGCGAGGGTCTCGGCAACAAGTTTCTCTCCAACATCCGCGAGGTGGATGCGGTGGTTCATGTGGTGCGCTGCTTCGAAAACGACGACATTATTCACGTCGAGGGCTCCATCGACCCGGCCCGCGACATTGAGACAATCGACCTTGAGCTGATTCTCTCCGACATCGAGGTGCTCGACCGCCGCATTGACAAGACGAAGAAGATGATTAAGGCGGACAAGAAGTACCAGAGCGAGCTGGAGTTCTTTGAGCGCGTACACGAGGCGCTGGATGCCGGAAAGCCCGCCCGCAGCGTGGCGTGTGACGAGGAGGAAGCCGAGTTGCTCGCTTCCGTCAACCTACTGACGAACAAGCCCATCATTTTCGCCGCCAACATGAGCGAATCCGACTTTGCAAACGGCATTGAAAACAACCCCGGCTATCTCGCCGTGAAGAAGATCGCCGACGAGCAGCACGCTGCTGTGCTGCCGATCTGCGCGGAGATCGAAGCCGAAATTTCCGGCATGGACCCGGAGGAAAAGGAACTTTTCCTCGCCGACATGGGTTTGACCGAATCCGGCCTTGACCGCCTCATCAACGCGTGCTACTCCCTGCTCGGTCTCATCTCCTACCTGACCGCCGGCAAGCCCGAGGTACGCGCCTGGACGATTAAGAAGGGCACGAAGGCCCCGCAGGCTGCGGGCAAAATTCACAGCGATTTCGAGCGCGGCTTCATCCGTGCCGAGGTCATTGCATTTGACGACCTGATGGCATGCGGCACCATGGCGGCCGCGAAAGAAAAAGGCCTTGTACGCAGCGAAGGCAAGGAGTATGTGATGCAGGACGGCGACATCGTTCTGTTCCGCTTCAACGTTTAATCTTCAAACAAAAATTGCAAAGCCCTCCGCTTCCGATTTTTCGGGATGCGGAGGGCTTTTTGCAGGAATAAATCTTGTAATCTCTATTTGTTATCTTCGCTGATGATGCGGTAATACACCTTTGCGGTGAGGGCATAGACGACCGCATAGAGCACGGAGAATACGAGGAACGACGCGACGGTGCAGGTAATAAACACCGTTTCGGAGCTGAGCATCATAGCGCGCAGAATAGCGCGGATGATGGGGTACGCGAACATCACGTGGATGCCGGCTGTGATGAGCGGCAGGAAGAAAACGGTCAAAATCTGCGTATGGATAGCGTGCTTTACTTCCTTTTGGCTGAGGCCGACCTGCTGCATGATGGCAAAGCGGTTCTTATCCTCCATACCTTCGGAAATCTGCTTATAGTAAATGATGAGCACGGCCGCCATGGTGAACACAAAGCCGAGCGAGATGCCCATAAAGAGGAAGCTGCCATACATGCTGCGAATTTCCTTCGTGTTTTCGACACGGCACTCAAAATTGAAGTATCCGTCTTCGTCCCAGAATACGCTTTCTTCGTCCGGCATGATGGTCGTAACGTCTTCGCGGATCGCATCGTAAAACGTCTGTTGTTCCTCATCTCTCAGTTTGCCGAGCGAGATGCAGTAGTACTCGGTGGGCGTGATGACTTGACTTTTTTCCGCATAATCCGGCAGAACAACGACATACGGCTTTGAGACGTAAGCGTGATATCTGCCGCGCAGGTTAAAGGACTTCGGCGTGGGTAAAAGCGTATACGTCGTGCCCGCAAATGTCATGGTGTCCGGCATAGGTACGCCGTCTACACTCATATAAAGCGCCGTGCCCGGTTCCACGGTCACGTTTTCGCCTGTGATGCGGTTATAGGTCTCTGCGGAAAAAAACAGCACGTTACGCGTGATGGAGTCGACCTGCGCGGTGCCGTCTTTCATGAAGATTGCAGAGGAATGGTCTTCGGTTTCTTCTGTGGAATCGTAGCCGGTCAGGAATTCATAGGACGTATAGCTGCCGCCCGGAACACTTTTCAGCTCATCGGTCAGAAAGGTGTCCATGTCGATCATGTGGTTCGGGTCTTCCATACTCACCAGAACATCTGCCGGATAACGTGTGTGGATCATATCCTCGGCGCCAAACCACAGCGAGCAGGTGGAGGACAAAATGACGAGCACCATGGTGGAGAGAATGCAGATATTTGCAAGGCCGACGGCGTTTTGCTTCATGCGGTACAGCATGCCGGAAACACTGATGAAGTGGCTTGTTTTGTAATAATAATTTTTATTGCGGCGCAAAAGCTTTAAAAGCGCGATGCTGCCCGCCGTGAACAGGAAATACGTGCCGATAATGACGAGGAGGACGGCAACGAAAAACAGGGAGATAGCGAGGACAGGCTCACGGGAAGACAGAATGGAAAGCGCATAGCCGGAGCCGAGGCACAGCACGCCGAGAATGGCCATGAACGCTTTCGTCTTCGGCTCGCGCTCGCCGACATTCGTGCCGTGCAGAAGCTCTATGGGGCGCGAAATGCGCACACGAAACACATTCGAGATGTAAATCAAAACGTAGATTACGCCAAACACAACAGCAACGTACTGCAGGCTTTTCGGTATGATGTGAAAGCCGTAATTCGGCGTGATGCGTATCATTTTGGCAACGATGAGAAATGTGAGTTTATCAAGCAAAATGCCGACGGCGCAACCGCCTACAATAACGATAAGCGCCGTGAAAAGCGTTTCCAACCCGATGACGCGGGCAATGTGGCCTTTATTCATGCCGAGCACATTATAGAGACCGAGTTCCTTTTTACGCTGCTTCATCAAAAAGCTGTTCGTGTAAAACAAAAATATAACGGCAAACAGCATGACGACGGTGCTGCCGAGCGTGAACATCATTTGCGACGTAGGACCGAGCTCCGTATTATTGGAAAGCGAATTTAAAATGTAGCTGACCGCTGCCACAAAAACGCCCGCCATCATAAACGGCACGTAGCTGCGGCGGTGCTTTTTGATGTTCTGCGCCGCCAAACGCACATATAAGTTATTCATTTTCGTGCCCTCCCGTTACGCGCCTGCCGCCATGGCGGTGAGGGTATCCGAAATACGGTGGAACATATCTTCATTTGTGGAACCACCGCGGTAAATTTGGTGGAACACAACGCCGTCCTTGATGAACAGTACGCGGCCGGCATGGCTTGCGGCCTTAGTGGAGTGCGTAACCATCAAAATCGTCTGACCGGCGCGGTTAATCTCGCCAAAGAGCGATAAAAGGCTGTCGGACGCGCGGGAATCGAGTGCGCCGGTGGGCTCATCCGCAAGGAGAATCTGCGGTGAGGTGATGAGCGCACGCGCCACTGCGGCGCGCTGCTTCTGGCCGCCGGAGACCTCGTACGGGTACTTCTGGAGCAGATCTGCAATGCCGAGCTGCTGCGCGAGCGGCAGAAGCTTCGCCTGCATCTCCGGGAAATGCTTGCCCGCCAAAACGAGCGGCAGAAAAATATTATCCTGCAGGGTGAAGGTATCAAGCAAGTTGAAATCCTGAAAAACAAACCCGAGGTTCTGGCGGCGGAACGAAGCAATCTCTTTTTCTCCGATGGTTGAGAGTGCTCGGCCGTTTAAGAACACCTCACCCTCCGTGGGACGGTCAAGCGCCGCCAGGATATTTAAGAGCGTCGTTTTGCCGGAGCCGGATTCGCCCATGATGGCGACATACTCGCCGCGCTCCACGGCAAATGTGACATTTGTGAGCGCCTGCACACGGCTGCCGCCGAACCGCGTGGTGTATACCTTTTTCAATCCATTGACTTCCAAAACAGCCATAAATAAGTCTCCTTTTTCAATTCGTTGACAAAAGTATACAGCAAAAAGCGGACGCAGAACATCGATTCACCTTACAAAATGAAAGGCGGAGCTTACATTTTTGTAAGGTCACTCCACCTGTAAATTGCTTTCCTTCATGTCGAGCGAAAAGGTGCTGCCTGCGCCGGGGGCGGACTGCACGGAAAGCGTGTGGCCGAGCATATCGGCGGCGCGGCGGCTCAGATACATGCCGAGACCCGTCGATTTCTTTTCTGCCCTGCCGTTATAGCCCGTGAAGCCCTTTTCAAAAATGCGCGGCAGGTCTTCCGGTGCGATGCCGATGCCGGTATCGCTGACCTTCAAGATCTTATCCTTTGTGACGGTGACGGTCACGGTGCCGCTTTCCGTATATTTTACGGCGTTTGCGAGCAGCTGACCTAAAATGAACGCCAACCACTTTTCGTCCGTTAAGACCTGCACCGGGGCAATATCGCACTTTAACGCGATGTGCTTGCGGACAAACTGCCCGGCGTACTGCCGCACAACGCGCTTTATGACGGGTTCGACCTCGACTTTGGCGAACACAAGGTCGTTTGACGTGCTGTTTAGGCGGGCGTAATTCAAGGCCATTTCGGCATAGCGGTCTATGCGGAACAGCTCTGCGGAAAGTGCGCGGCTGCGCGGGGTATCTTCTTCGCCAAGCATCAGCCGCATGGCGGAGATGGGCGTTTTGATCTGGTGTACCCACATGGTGAAATAATCGGTGTTCTCCTCCTGCCCACGGCGGCGGTCGGTCTCACTTTGGGCGAGCTTGGTGCACAGCATGCGCACGGCTTCGTCATAACACACGGCCGTGCTGCCCGAGGGCTCCGGGAGGTCATCGCGCGATTCGGGCAGATTCAAAAGCGCCGATTCCAACCGTCGAAACTGCTTATGAAACCGCAGATAGCTTAAAATAAAGCTTAAAAGCCCCACCGCCGCGCACAGCAGCGCCGCGTACAAAACGGGATCGGCGGGCAAATCGTATAAATAGAGGATCACCGCAAAAATGGCAAAGCACAGCAGCAAAAACGCGATCTGCAAAATGTGTGCGCACAGGTATGAGAAAAACAGCGCGCTTTCTTTTTTCTTCATGGGTCACCTCACAAAACGACATAGCCGCTGCCGACGCGCGTCGTGATGAAATCGGTCAGGCCGATGCCGGAAAGCTTCTTACGCAGGCGGGTCATGTTGACGGTCAGCGTGTTTTCTTCAATGTACAGGTCGTATTCCCAAAGGCGTGTCATGAGCGTTTCGCGGCTGACGACCTTGCCGCGGCTTTCCATAAGCGTCTGCAAAATGCGGAACTCATTGCGCGTGAGCTGCACCTTTTGGCCGTCGTGCGTCACGGTCTCATCGTTCAGGTTCAAGACCGCGCCGCCACGCTCAATGACCGGCACACGGTCGCCGAGGTCGTAGGTACGGCGCAAAACGGCGCGAATTTTTGCCATAAGCACGGAGGGGTCGAACGGCTTTGCGATAAAATCATCGCCGCCCATGTCTACCGCCATCACAATATTCATATTTTCCGACGCGCTGGAAACGAAAATGATCGGCACGGCGGATATTTTTCGGATCTCGCTGCACCAGTGGTAGCCGTTAAAAAACGGCAGGGTGATGTCCATGAGGACAAGATGCGGGTCGAAATCCGTAAATTCGCGCAGAACATCGCGAAAATCGCGGACACAGCGCGGGGTAAGCCCCCAAGATTCGATGATGCGGCTGACCGCACCCGCAATAGCCTCATCATCTTCAACAATCAAAATTCTGTGATTTTCCATAGTATCTCCAATTTACAAATCGTTAGCCTCACTTCTCCCCGAGTACCTGCTTCAAAAACGCCGCCGAGCGCTCCATGCATTTCAGCTGCTCTATGGAGCCGAAATGTTCTGCCGCAAAGCTGCCGGTGTAACCGGAGTCAAGCAAAACACGCATCATTTTTTCAATGGGCAGATTGCCGTCGCCTACCGCCACGGGATACAGTTTGCGGTTTGCGACCGTGACGCACGGACTGCCGGTGTTTTCCGTAAACGTGCGGTCTTTGCAGTGCACGGACGCAATGTACGGACGGAACAGGGAAAAGCTCTTCACCGCGTCCTCCTCATTATAAAGGAAATTGCCGGTATCAAAGCCGCAGCGCAGACCGGGCACATGCCGCATGAACCACATGAGCTCATCGGCACGGGAGTACGGCGCCGTAAGATTATCGAACTCCTCCATGACAACCGTGATGCCGTGCTTTTCCGCTTCCGCTGTAAGCTCCGTTAAAGATGCCGCCATGCGCAGACGGCGGGTTTCATACTTTGTGCTGCCGCGCACCATTTCGTCCTCCGTCAAAAAGCCCGCCACGGCAAGCAGGAACTTGCAGTTTGCTTTTTCGCAGCAGTCTATGACGCGCAGAGATTCCGCACGGTCGTTTTCCGGGGAACCCGTCTCGCTGCCGAAATCGAAAAAATTATAAATGCCGTTCACGCAAAGACCGAATTTTTGCAGCGCAGGCAAAATTACATCACCCTCGTTTTTGATGCGGTTCGCGTCGAGCTCCACACCGTCAAAGCCAAAGCGTTTTACCGCCGCGCACACTTCATCTAATGTAATATTCTCCTGCTTCATGGCTTCTGCCATGTGCTCGTAAAAAACAGAAATTCGGTTCATATAAACGCCACCTCCAAAAGTATTTTCAGCATAGCAGGCAATGCGGATTTTGTCAATGCAAAACCCGCAAGCAGCACGCGTTCCGCTGCCTTATCCGAAAATTTTTCCTGGCGGCACAATGTGACAGAATCAAAATTTGTCCCACATGTATACTGGTGTCGGGAGGTGAAAGCGTGACCGTTTATGCCGACCTGCTTTTCATCGTAAACCTCTACATAGACGCGCTTTTGCTCAGCGCGGTACGGCGTTTTTTGCGGCTGCCGCTTACGGGAAAAAGGCTTTTGCTCGCTTCCGTGCTCGGCGGGGTGTTTGGGCTTTCTGCCCTGCTGCCCGCGCTGCCGGGGGTTGTTTTGTTTCCACTGGCGCTGTTGGAATCGCTTGCGCTGTGCGCGGCGGCGTTTGCGCCAAAGCCGATGACGCAGCTTTTAAAAGCCGTTTTTTTGCTGTTTTTGTTTGGCGCGGCGCTTTCCGGGCTTTTGACGGCTGCGGCGTATTTTCTGCCGATACACGGCATTTTGCTCGCAAACGGCGCGGTGTATTTTAACATTTCCGCATTGACGCTCATTTTGCTCACGTGCGTCTCTTACGGCGTGCTGTACGGCTTCGACCGCCTGTTTCGAAAAAAGGAGCCGGACGTGTTTTTCGCAAAACTGACCATCACACGGCAGGGCAAAACCGTCACGCTGCCGGCGAAAATTGACACGGGGCTGACGCTGACGGAGCCTTTTTCCGGCACGCCTGCCATCGTTGCGGATCGATGTGCGCTCGGTGACATATTGCCGCCGAATTTCGGAATGCAAAGCACGGAAAATGCTGTTTCTATGCGGCTCATCCCGTTTTCTTCACTCGGAGCGGACGGTGTTTTGCCCGCGTTTCAGCCGGATGCGGCTTCGCTTTCGGGCATATCAATCGAATGTTGGGTAGCCGTGACCGACCGCACGCTTTCCGCAGGGAGTTTTCAGGCGCTCGTCGGCGCCGCCGTGTGTGACGCCGCGCAGATACAGGGTTTAAAACCCGGAAAGGACATCCCATGAAACACGATTTTCTCACCCGCATGCGCGAAATTTTTGCTCACTTTTTATCAAAGCTGAACGAAGACACCTGCCACTACATAAACGGCCCGGAAACGCTTCCGCCACCGCTGACGAAAGCGGAAGAACAGGTGATTTTTCAGAACATCCGTGACGGAAAACCGAACGCACGCGACCCTCTTATTACGCATAACCTGCGGCTTGTCGTGTACATTGCGAAAAAATTTGAATCGCCTGCCGTGAACGTGGAAGACCTCATTTCCATCGGCACCATCGGGCTCATCAAAGCGGTAAATACGTTCAGCGTGGAGCGCAATATCAAGCTTGCGACGTATGCTTCTCGGTGCATTGAAAACGAGATTCTGATGTACCTGCGCAAAACGGCGCAGCTGAAAAACGAGATCTCGCTCGACGACCCGCTGAATGTGGATTGGGACGGCAACGAGCTCCTGCTCTCCGATCTACTCGGCAGCGACCCCGACATTGTGAATCGCGGCATCGAGCAGGAATCGGAAAAGCAAACGCTGCTCCGTGCCGTTGAAAAGCTTGACCCGCGCGAAAAGCAGATCATGGAGCTGCGGTTTGGGCTGAACCGGCAAAAGGAGCACACGCAAAAGGAAGTTGCCGATGCACTCGGCATTTCGCAGTCGTACATCTCAAGGCTTGAAAAGCGCATTTTGCACCGATTGAAAACAGAAATGGAGAAGGCGGGATAAACACGCCATAAACACGACAAAAAGCAGATGTATCTACCGATTTTGGTGACACATCTGCTTTTTCTAAAAAATACACCGGTTTTAAAGCATTCGGTTTATACGAGCTTCAAATATTTGACCCCATACGGCGGCAGCTCCACCCTGCCGTGGATGTCGCTTGTTTCGCCGGTTAAAAAATCGACCGCTTTGTACTCGCCGCGGGCGTCTATGGAACACGGCGCGTTTTCCGCATTGACGGCAACAAACACCGTCTCATGATCACAATGACGCTCAAACAGCAGATTTTTATTCTGAATGGTGATATTCTTATAATCTCCGTAATTTAATGCGCGGCTTTCGGTCTTCACCTTCGCGAGTTTTTCGATGAACGCGGTCAGCTCATTTTCGACGGGTGCATCGAAGCACGGGCGCAGGGCGTTGTCACCCTCATGCTTTTCGCCTTTTGCGCCCCACTCGCTGCCGTAATACAGGCACGGAATGCCCGGCATGGCGAACAGCACACCGTACAGCGGGTAAATTTGCTTTTCGTCGTTTAAAATGCTCGCGATGCGCGTTACGTCGTGGTTATCGGCGAAGTTCATCAGGTGCTTGCCGCGGTACAGCGTCCACGGCTCCGGGCCGAACTGCCGCCCGAGCGAATGTGCAATCTCAAAGAGATTCATCGAATTGAACGCAGAGTAAAGCCCCTTGTAGCACTCGTAGTTTGTCACGCTGTGCAGCAGGCCGTCTGCGGTGATGCGGTTGTAATCGCCGTGAATCATCTCGCCGATGAGCACAAACTCCGGCTTTTTGCCGTCGCAGTACGCGCGCAGGCGGCGCATGAAATCTTCATTCAACATGTACGCCACGTCAAGACGCAGGCCGTCGATGCCGAATTCGTCGATCCATCTGCCGACGCAGTTTAAAAGGTACTCGACAACGGTGGGGTTATAGAGATTGAGCTTGACAAGCTCGTAATGTCCCTCCCAGCCCTCGTACCAAAAGCCGTCGTTATAGGCGCTGTTACCGTCGAAATTCAAATGAAACCAGTCTTTATAGGGAGAGTCCCACTTTTTCTCCTGCACGTCACGGAACGCAAAAAAGCCGCGTCCCACATGGTTGAACACGCCGTCAAGCACAACTTTGATGCCGTTTTCGTGCAGCGCATCGCACACGGCTTTGAAGTCTTCATTCGTGCCGAGGCGGCAGTCTATTTTTGTAAAATCACGCGTATCGTAGCCGTGGTTGTCCGATTCAAACACCGGGGAAAAATACACCGCGCCGATATGCAGCTTTTTCAGGTGCGGAATCCACCCTTTGACCTTTTGAATGCGGTTCACGCACACGCCGTCGTTCGGCATGGGCGCACCGGTAAAGCCCAAGGGATAGATCTGGTAAAACACCGTTTCATCTGCCCACATTGTTATATCCGTTCCTTTCAAGAGAGTTATGCGATTGCAACTTAAAACGTATACATGCCGTCTGCCGTCTGGCGGATATCCGCGTTATAGAACGCCGTCATGGCTTTAACCATGTACGCGGTGTCTTTTTCGCCCGCCGTTTCCACGCAGGAGTGCATCGCGAGCTGCGGGATGCCGATATCGACCGTGTTGAGCGACAGATGACCGTTTGAGATATTGCCGAGCGTAGAGCCGCCCGCCATATCGGAGCGGTTGTGGAAGATCATCACCGGCACCTCGGCCTTACGGCAGATCTCGCCGAACACGGCGGCGGAAACGGAATCCGTCGTATACTTCTGGTTTGCACTGTACTTGATGACGATGCCGCCGTTTAAGTAGCAGCGGTTCGTCTGGTCACACTTTTCCGTGTAGTTCGGGTGCACGGCATGGGCATTATCGGCGGAAAGCATGAAGCTATCCGGCATTTTGCGCAGCCACTCCGCTTCGGGGATATTGAGCGCGGCAGCGATGCGACGCACGGTATCCGTGAGGAACGTGGAATCTGCGCCCTGCTTTGTCAGCGAGCCGACTTCTTCGTTATCGAACACGGCGCTGATGAGCAGCTTTTCTTTGTTTTCCGCGTTCAAAAACGCTTCCGTTGCGGAGAACGCGCACTGGAGGTCGTCGAGGCGCGGGGATGCAATAAATTCGTTCTCCATGCCGAATACAACGCCGTGCTGGCGCGGATAGAGGAACATATCGCTCGAGATGACGTCTTCCTTTTTAACGCCTGCCTCTTCCGCGATGAGCGCGTTATAATCGGCGTTTTCGCCGCCGAGCAAGGGCAGCAGATCGACCTGCGGGTTTAACTTGTGGTCTGCCATGCCGCGCGTCATGTGAATGGCAAGGCTCGGGATGATGCACAGGTCGCGGTCAATGTTCAAAAGCACGCTCCTTACGCCGCTTTCGGTACGCACCACGGCGCGGCCGGCAAGCGACAGCGGACGATCAAACCACGTGGAAAGAATCATGCCGCCGTAGCCTTCGGTGTTGAGCTTTTTGTAGTGACCCTCTACGGTGATCTCCGCGCCGCTCTTTACGCGGAACGTCGGGGAATCGCTGTGCGCGGAGACAATCTGCATGCCGTTATAGTTTTCCGGCACGGAGAACGCCAAAACAGAAGAGCCGTTGCGCGTCGTAAAGTAGCGCTTGCCCTTTTCGAGCGTCCAGGTTTCGTTTTCAAGCAGGCGAATGCAGCCCGCATCTTCCAACATTACACATATATTTTTCACCGCATGAAAACACGACGGAGAAGCGTCGATAAACTTCAGCAGCTTTTCGGTGGTTTCAGAAGTCTTTAACATTTCGGTCATTCCTTTCCTTGTTTCTATTCATCATAGCACAAAACGACAAATATGGGTAGAGCAAATTTCAGAAAAAAAGACCGCCGCACCGAAACAGTACGACAGTCTTTAAAAAATAAATTCATTTGCACGCATTTCCGATGGCTTCGTTCACGCGCTCGCGCAGATCAGGCAGATAGGACGATGTGCGCGGATAGTTTGCAAACGTCATACTTTCGCCGTCTCCGAGCAGTTTTAAGACGCTTTCGCGCCCGAGCTTTTCTTCGGCGAGCGACAACGCGCGCATATCATAAAGCGCCATGGCGAAAACCTTTTGCCGCAGCGACGGCAGCGGGCCGTTTTCGCCGGGATAGACGGAAAATCCGTCGCCACCCGGGAACGCGCCGCCTGCGTCCGTCACCTTGAACGGATCAATAACCGCTTTGGAGAGCTGCGAGTTCCAGAAGTTATAGCCCCAGTGCAGGAAGCCCGTGATGTGATACTTCCACATCTGCACGCCCAAAATGCGATTGCGGTTTGAGGGCATCGCGAGGAAACGGTTGCCCACGTCCACGCACTGACCGCAGCAGGTGTACGCCCACAGATCCGGCACATCGTTTTCGATAAACGGCGTGATATGATTCGTCGCGACGACGGGGTGCTTGACGAGCCCCTCCGTGTAGTAATCATACGACGAGAGCGCGTCGCGCAGAATGCAGCCGGGCAAATACGGCTCCACAACAGCTTTCGCCTTTAAGTAGTCCGCCTTGTGCTCCTCGCTCGGCTCGTCCGAAATGTGGAACATAAGGTCACTTTTTTCAACGCCTACTTCTTCAAAGAATGTAAGCAGCTGCGGCAGCAGCGCATGCAATAATGCCGCGTATTCCGGGTCGGTTGCCGCAGTATGCCAACCGAATTTCAGCTTGCGTTCGCCGTTTTCGGTGACGTAGATATTCGGCGCACATTTTGCACCCCACTGTGTGAAGAAGTGGGAAATCTCAAACTTAGAAATGCCGCAGTCCTTTGCGGTTTCCACCCAGCGGGCAAGCCTTGCGAAATCAAAATGATAACCCGCGTCGTTCTTTGTAATCTCCACAAGCTGCGTGCACGGGCGTTCTTTGCCGATCTCGGTATCGAGCGCGGGAGTGAACACCGGCGTCAGGATCATGTTCATGCCGTGTTCCGCCGCCATACGCATATACTTGTCTAACAATGCCCAGTGCTCTTTTGAGTAAATCTCCACGCCGTAGCGCGCTGCGATGCAGTCGCCATGGAACCACTGCGTGAACGTGAGCTTCTGCTCCGGCAAAGTGACCGGCGCGACCGTCAAACGGAAAATTTCGCTTTTGCCGTTTGCGCTGATCTCCACGGGGTAATCGCCGCCCGCGGCATCGTCGTTCACTTTGAGGCTCACCCACAGCACCTCGCGGCCGTTGACGTTCACCGCGCCATCCGTGACGGGATACAGCACATCCGGGAACGTGCTCGGCTCTGTTGTGATGTAGTCGTCATCGAACCTGTCCGGGTACGCGGAAAGCGTGCACGGCACATAGCCCTCGCGGTACACCGCCACTTTAACGGGTGCATCGGTGCGCACCTCAATGTAGTGTTCGCCCTCGCCCGTGACGATGGCCTGAAACGCGGTCTCTTCTCCGCGCAGAGCGCTCGCCTTCGGGTACGGCGCAAAGGTCTTTTCTTCCTGCGCCATGACTTTTTCCATCGGTGAAAGAAGCTGGATCGTTGTCTGCATGGATTTTTCCTCCCCTAAGTTGACCGTGTCAAACTGTGTAAAATCCGGTATATAACGTTCGCCGGCGGCGCTGCGCTTTTGGCAGAAGCCGGGCAAACCCAGTTCCAACATATAATTTTGTACCTTGCGGCTCTCCCGCAGGGTGATGCGGCGGTTGATGTCCGCAAATTCCGGCTCGCGCAAAACACGTCCCATCGGCGTATACTGGCTCATCAGGCTCACGGGCACGCCCGGGAAATGCTGTTTGATGAGCTCCAGCGCCTGCATGGAATTGCGCGTGTGGCCGGGCAAAATGAGCTGCCGAATGATGATGCCCTTTTGCAGCATGCCGTTTTCGTCGTACATATTTTCGCCCGTCTGTCGCACCATTTCATGAATGGCAGCAAGCGCCGTTTCACAGTAGTGCGGCGCATTGGAAAGCCGCACGGCGAGATCGTCGTCCGCATATTTGAAATCCGGCAGGTAAATGTCGACGAGCCCATCTAACATGCGCAGTGTCTCGACCGATTCATACCCGCCGCAGTTGTAGACAATGGGCACGCGCGGCTTATAGATGCGCAGCGCTTCGGCAATTTGCGATGCAAAGTGCGTCGGCGTAACAAGGTTGATGTTGTGCGCACCCATAGCTTCGAGTTTTTTTATCGTCTCGATGAATTCTTCAACCGTAAAATCCTTGCCGTGTAGGCTTTCACCGGAGATCTCGCTGTTCTGGCAAAACGCGCAGCGCAGCGAGCAGCCGGTAAAAAAGATCGTGCCACTGCCGCGCGTACCGCTGATGGGCGGCTCCTCCCAGTAATGGAGCTTCGCGCGCGCAATGTGCATTTTGTCGCCGCTTTGGCAGTAGCCGCGCATGATTTCACGGTCAACACCGCATTTTCGCGGGCACAGTGTGCAAACGCTCATGCGTTTTGTTCCCTGAGCATCAGGAACCCGGCGTTAGAGCCGCGCTTGCCGCGCGTCACGCGGTGTGAAAACAGCAGGTCGCTGTTGCACATGGTGCACACGCCGCCCGTTGTGATGTGCTCGGGCAGCACGCCTGCACCTAATAAGAACGCACGGTTGCACGCCCAAAGATCAACGTGGAATTTGCCGTTGCCGTCGTCCGTGACGAATTTGTCGCTGTCGGGCAGCGCGAGGAATTCCTCCGCACACGGGGCGTCCACCTCAAAGCACTCCTTTGCA
This sequence comes from Hominenteromicrobium sp., assembly GCF_046974225.1. Classification (NCBI taxonomy): domain Bacteria; kingdom Bacillati; phylum Bacillota; class Clostridia; order Eubacteriales; family Oscillospiraceae; genus Hominenteromicrobium; species Hominenteromicrobium sp. Next base: position 125,284 of record NZ_JBKWAE010000003.1, read on the forward strand.
ATGGACGGACCGATGGCCGCGAGCAGATCCTCGGGGCGGGTATCGAATTCCTCCTGCATTTTCTCTACAGTAGCTTTTGCCATTCCGTTCACCGTGCCGCGCCAACCGGCGTGCGAAAGCCCAATGGCGTGATGAATGGGGTCGTAGAAGTAAAGCGGCACACAGTCCGCCGCGTAAATGAGCAGCGGCAGATTCGGCTCATCCGTCACAAGGCCGTCCACGCTTTCCATGTCCTTCGGCTTCCAAATACCTGTGCCGGCGTTTTTCATCGTGACACGGCGCACGTTCGTGTGGTGATCCTGCGCACCCGCCGTTATATTCTCTACAGGGATATTCGCCGCTTGAGCGATGAGACGGAAATTCTCTTTTACATTTTCGTCGCTGTCGCCGCGGTTGAATCCGAGGTTCATAGCAGCAAACTCTTCTTCACTCACGCCGCCGATGCGCGTGGAGAAGCAGTGCGTAAGGTACGGGATATTCTCCCACGCCTTAAACGTCAGCAGTCCCACACCGTTTTCCTTGATTGTCAGACGCATATCGGCGATGTCTGCGTTTTCGGCGCGACGCGGCTTTTCGATTTTCGGCAGCGGAATGGATTTGCGGCTCACGATAATACCCTCATACTTCTGCTTCACGCGCAGCTGACCGCAGAATTCGTAGCCGCACTTTTCGCACTTAAATGTGCTGCGCAGACTCTTGTTTTTCACAGTCCATTTGCCGCGGCGCTTTGCTTCGCCGCCGCATTTTTCGCACGTGAAATGCAGATGCTCTTTTTCGATCAACGGGCTGTTCACGTCACAGATATACGTCGTTTTAAACGTGATGCGTCTGTAAAACTCCGGGTCCTTGCAGTCCTGAATGAACGGGCGGAACGTATCCTTTGTGTAAATGCGCTCCAGCACCATGGCGGACAGCACGCTGTCGTCGAGCGCGCGGTGGTGGTCGAGCGCACCGTCATCGATGGAAAGCAGCTCTGCCGCTTTGGAAAGCCCAAGCTGCTCCTTGCCGTCCTCGCCAAGGCGCTTTTCCACGTACTGCTGTAAATCGACATAGCGCTGCAAAAACGGAACGGTCTCCCCACCGCCGAAATAGCGGCAGTTTTCAATCAGCGCCAGAATGTCCGACGTGCCCCACGTGGCAATCACGCAGTCGCCCGCCCATTTTTTGAAGCGGCTCATCACCTGCATGTACGGGCGCGCGTCCAAAAGATTCGCATCCGTAATGTTGGTGAGGTCCGAGATAATCGCGCTGATCTTTTTTGTCACCTGCGGTTTGACAAAGCAGGAAAACCGGTCTGTGATATTCAGTTGTGCATCGAGCTTGACAGCGCCGAACTCGATAATCTCATTGATAAAGCCGTGGAGACGGCGGCTGTACGCACCGTTCCACTCCAGATCCAAAATAACGATATTCATTGGCTCTCCGTGTGTCTTTTCCGTTGGTCAGGTTTATAAATTACTTCTTTTTCGCAGCCTGCTTCATGCGCAGCTCTTTGCTCAGCACCATTTTGCGCATGCGGATGCTCTTCGGCGTGATCTCCACAAGCTCGTCGTCCGCGATGAACTCGAGGGACTGCTCCAGAGAGAGCACGGTGTGCGGGGTCAGCTTCAGTGCGTCGTCGGAGCCGGAAGCACGGGTGTTTGTCGCGTGCTTCTTCTTGCAGACGTTGATGACGATGTCGTCGCCCTTCGGGTTGCTGCCGACAATCATGCCCTCGTAAACCGGTACGCCCGGCCCGATAAACAGGCGGCCTCTATCCTGTGCATAGAACAGACCGTAAGCCGTGGACTCGCCGGTCTCGTGTACAACGAGAGAACCGGTGCTGCGCTGCTGAATATCTCCCTTATACGGCTCGTAGCAATCGAACACGTGGTTCATGATGCCGTTGCCGTTCGTGTCCGTAAGGAACTCGGAGCGGTAGCCCATAATGCCGCGGGACGGGATCTTGAATTCGAGGTGTGTGGTGCCGCTGTCGCGGGTACCCATGTTGAGCAGCTCTGCCTTTCTGGTGCCGAGCTTCTCCATGACCGCGCCGACGTAGTTATCCGGAACTTCAATCATCAAAAGCTCCATCGGCTCCAGCTTCTTGCCGTTTTCTTCCTTGAAAATAACGCTCGGGCGGGAGACCTGGAATTCGTAGTTCTGGCGGCGCATCTGCTCGATAAGAATGGAGAGGTGCAGCTCGCCGCGGCCGGATACCTTAAACGTATCGGCGGAATCCGTCTCTTCCACGCGCATAGCAACGTTCGTTTCGACCTCCTTAAACAGGCGGTCGCGCAGGTTGCGGGAGGTGACATATTTGCCCTCGCGGCCCGCAAACGGGGAATTGTTGACCATGAACATCATAGAAACGGTCGGCTCGTCGATCTTGACGAACGGCAGCGGCTCCACGTGCTCCGGGTCGCAGGCGGTCTCACCGATGTTGAGGTCTGCCATGCCGGAAACGGCCACGATGTCGCCGAGCTCTGCGCTCTCTGCGTCCACGCGCTTGAGGCCCTCAAACTGGTAGAGCTTCGTAATGCGCGCGTTGCGTTTTTCGTCGCTTGTGCTGCTGCAGATGGTAACGGTCTGGCCGACCTTTACGGAGCCGCGCTCCACTCGGCCGATACCGATACGGCCGACGTACTCATCATAGTCAATGTTGGAGAACAGCACCTGCGTCGGGCCGTCAAGGTCACCCTCCGGCGCCGGAACATCGTTTATAATGGCTTCAAACAGCGGCTTCATGTCCGTGCCCTTTTCGTCCGGCTGGTTCATGGCGTAGCCGTCACGTGCGGAAGCGTAGACCACCGGGAAATCGAGCTGGTCTTCGTCTGCACCGAGCTCAATGAAGAGGTCAAGCACTTCGTCCACGACTTCAAGCGGACGTGCGCCCGGACGGTCGACCTTATTGACGACAACGACCGGCTTTTTGCCAAGACCAAGCGCCTTCTTTAAAACAAAGCGCGTCTGCGGCATACATCCCTCAAACGCATCGACAAGCAGCAGAACGCCGTCTACCATCATCAGAATACGTTCCACCTCACCGCCGAAATCGGCATGGCCCGGGGTATCGACAATATTAATTTTGATGTCATTGTACATGACAGCTGTGTTTTTGGAGAGAATCGTAATGCCGCGCTCACGCTCCAAATCACCGGAGTCCATGACGCGCTCGGTTACGGCTTCGTTGCTGCGGAAAACGCCGCTCTGTCGCAGAAGCTGGTCCACAAGGGTGGTCTTGCCGTGGTCAACGTGTGCAATAATGGCTACGTTGCGCAAATTTTCTCTTTTTCCCATCTTTATCAATCCCTTTCTTTATCGTTCTTAACTTCAAACTGCTTCAAAAAATTCAAAACCGGCCGCGCCGTTTTGCATGCGCGGGATACGGCAAAAAACGGATTAAAACCTCGGTTTGCTCACTAACCGAAATATTATACCACTTTTCGCGCGTTTTGTGAATATGTTCCGCCTTGGCGAAACCGCTGAAATATTGGGTTTTTGCGTTTTTTCTTTTGTCCTGCTTTCCTTGACGGCGGGCTTTGTTCGTGCTATTCTTGTATTGATTTTGAAACAGAGGAGTGCAAAACCTTGAAGAGGATCTTGAATTTCGGCTCACTCAATACAGACTATGTTTATAAGGTCGACCACATTTTGCAGGGCGGTGAGACCATTCAAAGCGAAAGCCGCACCGTGTTCCCGGGCGGCAAGGGGTTAAACCAGTCCATTGCGCTTGTGCGGGCGGGGCTTTCCGTCTGCCATGCGGGGCTCATCGGCACGGACGGCGAGCACCTGCGCGATTTATTGAACCAAAACGGCGTAGATACCTCCCTCATCGAAATGCGCGATATGCCGGGCGGGCACACCGTCATTCAGGTCAGCCGAGAGGCACAGAACGCCATTCTGCTTTTCGGCGGCTCCAACGGGGCTGTGGATGAAGCATATGCCGACCGCGTGCTTGCGCAATTCGGCGCAGGCGACATTCTTCTGCTGCAAAACGAGATCAGCGCGCTGCCGTATATTCTCGAAAAAGCCCATGCGCGCGGCATGGAGATCTGGCTCAATCCGTCCCCGATGAACGAAAACGTTTTAAAGTGCAATCTGTCGCTCGTTTCCGTGTTCGTTTTGAACGAAGTGGAGGGCGAACAGCTGACCGGCACAAAAATTCCCACCGCTATTTTGGATAAGCTCCTTCAAAAATACCCGCACGCCGCCGCAGTCTTAACGCTCGGCAGTAAAGGCGCGTGGTACGCCAAAGAAGATAAGCGCGCGTTTGCCCCGGCGGAGCTTGTCCGTGCGGTCGATACCACCGCGGCCGGCGATACGTTCACGGGCTATTTCATGCGCGGTATGCTGGATGGGCTTTCGCCGAAAAAATCGCTGATCCTCGCGGCAAAAGCCGCTGCCATTGCGGTCTCGCGCCCCGGTGCCGCACCGTCTATTCCCCTATATGCAGAAGTTACGAACGAAAGGAACTGAAAATATGAGTGATTTCAGAGTTGCAGTACGCAGAACGAACGAGTGGGACGGCCCGTCCATGCTCAAAATTTACACACCCTACGTCGAAAAGACACACTACACGCCTGACACCGAAGTGCCGACGCTCGCCGAATACGTGCAGCGCATCGACACCTATACATACGGCCGTATGTGGATTCTGACGGAGATCAACAACCAGACGGCGGGATTCTGCTTTTTGACCGACCGCGATATTCCGAAAGACGACCTGTTCTCCGCCGACGCACAGCTGTACGTCTCCGAAAAATGTCTGCACAGCGGCGTGGGCACGTCTTTATACAGCCTGATGCTGGACATCATGCACTATGCAAATTACCGCCGCGTTACAGCGCACATCAATCTGCCGAACGATGCCGCCGTGGCATTCCACAAAAAGATGGGTTTTCACGAGGTCTCCGAAACGGACGGTGTTCTTTTAATGGAGCGCGCCATTGAGCCGGAAGACCCGAACGCAAAGCGCTTCACGAAAGCCTACCTCATCTTAGCGCAGGACTACGAGGCCGCGCGTGAGCACGCCGCCACATTTGTTAAAGAAGGTACGGTGGTATAATGGGCCCCTACGAATACGAAGTGGCGAGCATCGACGGCGACTACGCCGTTTTGCGCCGAACGGACAATGACACGCACGATGAAATTCTGGTCGCTCGCGCGCTTTTGCCGGAGGAGATTGACATCGGCACCGCGCTGCACTACGAAATGTTCACCTATTCCATCATTTAACATTCAATTATTGGCAAAAATAGCCAAATATTTTTCCCGTTGATTTGGGTAAACCGTTCATTGAACTCGCGTTGCTTTCTTGGTACAATGATACTTGTAAACTAACACGCAGCGAAGAGGTTCTACAAACGCGGTTTACCCTTATTTTCTACGGAACGGTTTACCTTAATCTTATTTTTTTAGGAGTTGTTGTATCATGTCCAAACCGTCCGGCGCCATCGACATGACGCAGGGCAAACCGATCAACCTGATGCTTCGTTTTGCGCTGCCCATGATGATCGGCAGTATTTTCCAGTCGCTTTATTCCATGGTGGACTCCGCCGTGCTCGGCCGCTTCGTCGGCTCGCACGCGCTGGCCGCCATCGGTGCCACCACGTCCACAACGGGCCTTATCCTGCTGCTTGCAACCGGCGTGACGAGTGCCATTTCCATCGTGCTTTCGCAATACGTCGGCGCAAACGACACCGACCGCGTGCGCAAGGGCATCGTCGCCTCCGGGTGGATCACCCTTTTGCTCGGCGTTGTTCTGGGTCTCATCAGCGTTTTCGCCGCGCGGCCGCTCATGCAGCTTTTAAAAACGCCGGAAGACGTCATTGACATGTCCGTTCTGTATATTCAGATTGTCTGCGGCTGCGGCATCGCACAGTTTGCGTATAACGCCGCGGCATCCATCCTGCGCGCACTCGGCGACAGCAAAACACCGCTGTATTTCCTCATTCTGTGCTCCATTTTGAATGTTATCCTCGACCTCATCAGCGTCATCGGTCTCAACATGGGCGTTGCGGGTGTCGCCGTTGCAACGGTCGGCTCGCAGGCCATCTCCGCCGCCATCTGCATCCTCGTCATGTTCCGCAAATACCCCGATCTGATGCCGAAGCGCCACACCCTGCGCCCGGATATGCCCGTCAGCCTTAAAATATTCGGCATGGGTGCGCAAATGGCTCTGCAAAGCCTGTTCCTTTCCGTCGGCATGATGGTTATTACGCGCGTCATCAACGGCTACGGCTCCAACGTCGTCGCGGCGTTCACCGTCGGCAGCAACGTGCAGAACCTCGCCGTGATGTTGTTCAGCAATTTCTCGTTCGGCTTTTCCGTCTATGTCGGGCAGAACTTCGGCGCGAAAAACGCAGAGCGCATCAAGCTTGGCGTGCGGCAAATCTTCCTTCTTGTCGGCGGTCTGAGCATTTTTGCAGGTGCGCTGACACTCATTTTTTCTGAGCTGCTCGTCTCGCTGTACGTCAAGCCGAACGAGACCGAAGTTATCCAATATTCGCTCGAATTCATCCGCATTCAGGCGTGGTTCTTCCCGTTCCTCGGATGGATCTGGCTTTATAACAGCACCGTCAAGGGCATGGGCAAAATCAACATTTCCATGGTCTCCTCCGTTGTGGAGCTGTGCAGCAAGATCGGTCTCTCGTTGCTTCTGCCCATCTGGATCGGCACCACAGGTATTTGGTTTGCCGCGCCGATCGGCTACATTCTGGGCATCATCCCGCTGCTCATCTACTATTACAGCGGCCGCTGGAAAAAGCTGCTCACCGTCCCCGCCGCAGAACCCGCAAAGGCGTAAAATACAACAAAACGGCAAAAGTCCGAAGCACCTAAACCGTGTTTCGGACTTTTTATTCTATCTTAAAATTTCACCCCAGCATCACGTCCAAAAGCATCATTAGCGCAAAGCCCGTCACAATGCCCATTGTCGCCGCATACGGCTGCGCTTTCTGGTTGCGCTGACACTCGGGGATGAGCTCGTGCACCGCGACTAAAATCATCGCGCCCGCCGCAAAGGACAGCGCAAACGGCAAAACGGCTTCAATGTACACGGCAAGCAAAGCGCCCAAAACGCCCGCAATCGGCTCCACAAAGCCGGAAGCCTGCCCGATGAAAAAGCTCTTCCTTCTGGAGCACCCCTCACGGCGCAAAGGCAGCGAGACCGCCGCGCCTTCGGGGAAATTCTGCAAGCCGATGCCCACGGCCACCGTCACGGCACCCATCAGCGCTTCCGGCGTATAGCCGCCGTTTTTCAGCGCACCGAACGCCACGCCCACAGCGAGCCCTTCCGGGATGTTGTGCAGCGTGATGGAAAGTACCAACAAAATGATGCGGTTCAGCCGTGCGTTTTTCTCGCCCTGCGCCAAAGCGGAGCGCCGCTGCGCGTAGGTCACGCATTTATCGGAACCCCACATGAACAACGCACCGCAGAGAAACCCGAGTGTCGCCACCAAAAACGCAGGCATGCTTCCCGCCGCCTCCGCGCGCTCGATGGCCGGCTGCAAAAGTGACCAAAAGCTCGCCGCAACCATCACCCCGGCGGCGAAGCCGAGCATCAAATTGAGAATTTTGGGGTTCGGCGATTTAAACAGCACCACCGTAGCAGCACCAAGCGCCGTGACGAGCCATGTCCCCAGCGTCGCCAACAACGCATAAAATACAATATCATTCATTTTCAGCCCTCCTAATTTTATTATATGGAGAGAGAAAAAATGAGTGAAAAAAGCACGCGGTTTTTAAAACCGCGTGCTTGCCGCATTAAATTGATCGGATAATCTTCCACGCTTCCGTCAGCCGCTCCAAGCTCCACGCGGCGTTCGCGGGGCTAGTGCTCGGCAGAACCGTTTCCGGCAAGTCGATCTCTTTCGCCAGATAGTTTTGATACAGCTTGTGCGCCATTTGACCGTTTGTACACACATGCGTGATGTTCGCTGTCGATAAAATCACGGAAAGATCATTCGGCACAACGTTTTTGATGCTCGCGTCAGACGAGCCCGTCACGTCGCACGAGGCAATGACGTCCCACAAGGCAACTTTATGCTTTAGCAAAAGCGCCTTCTTTTCGGGGACATCCCCCGGCACCGGTTCACCGAAAACCGCGCTCAAGACGCGCCAAAAGCGGTTTTGGGGGTGCCCGTATAAAAACGCCGCTTTTCTCGACTGCACAGACGGAAACGAGCCCAAAACGAGCACGCGGCCGTTTTCGTCGAACACCGGCGGAATTTCGTGCTGCACCATCAGTGTACCTTCTCGGCAAAATCCTTCTTGCGCTGCTCGTAGGCCTCCATGTTTTCCGCTTCAAACGCAAGCTTCACATCGCCCGCGCCCATCAGGTTCAAAATGTACTTTGTAAACGGCGGATTCAAAACCAAGATCGGCCCCACAAGGTATGTGCCGAAGAAGTTGTTTACGCGGATACCCTCGTATTTCGCCTTTATATTGAGCCCCACACCTTTGTTTTTCACGAACAAGCCGTGCGATTCATCCGGCGTGTAGGCCATCGTGAACTGCGTCTTAAAGCCCATGATGACATTGCCGTCAAATTCGCCCTCAAAGTCGCTGTTGTGGCGGTGCATCATATCGCGCTTTGCGTACAAACGATAAAGCCCAAGGCACTCTACGCGGCTGCCGTCCTCGTTTTCAATGTAATCGCCGAAGATTTCGAGCGCATTGCCCGTGAAAAGGAACACCGTGCCGTCGTCAATGGCTTTTTGGATTTTCTCCTTCAGCGGCATCAACTTGCGGATGACCTGCTCCTGCATACGCTCCGTCATGGGACCCATATACACAAGGTTCATTTTTTCTTCGGTAAAGCGCACATCGTCGCTGAATTTCGTGCGGATAAACTCCGCTTCCGGCAGCGTTTTTTCAAGGTAGACCATGTTGTACGCGTCGCCGAACAGGTTGCAGAATTCCGGGAAAAGGACTTCTATTTTCATTTCGTCTCGCCCTCCTTCTCACGTTCGATCATCTTATCGCGAATGTCATTTGCCAAACGAATGGTGTATACGTCGTACAGAATAAAGACTGTATCCGCTTCTTTCGAGACCGCCGCAGGCGTATCGCTTTCATCGCGCATGTGCACGATCTTCTCCGCCGGCACACCGGCCAGAAGCGTGCGCACATACGTATCGTGGTGGCGCGCACCGGCAATGACGACCTGCACGATGCTCGGGTCATTTAAAAACTCAAAATCGGTGTCGTAGAACCACGCGGTGTTCTCCACGGTGTGGCGCGCATCGAAGTAGTCGTCGAGAAACATCACAACGGACTTTTTGCCCGGCGCGTTACGGATATTTTCAAACGCACGGGAGCACGCAATGGGGTTCTGCCCCTTTGCAAGGTGCAGAATGTACTTTCTGCCGTTCACTTCTTTTTCAGAGTAACGCGTCTCGCTGATGCCCATTTTCTCCATAGAATTGCGGATTTTTTCTTCGGAAAGGCCGAATTCACGCAGCGTCGCAATGGCGGCAAGGGCGTTATAAATATTGATGTTCGTACTGTTCAAAAGCGGGTATTCCGATTTTTTTCCGCCCACCGTCACGTTCATTTTCATGTCTTTCGTATCGATGTCCGTTGCAAGGTAGTCGATGTCCGGCGAGCGGTAGCCGCAGGCTTCGCAGTGCACACGGCCGATATGATGGTAGCGCACAATGTCGTGCACAAGCGGACCGTGGCATTTTGGGCAGGCAGGCACATCATTTACGATATTGTCGCATTCCTTTTTGTCCGTGTCAAGGTGGTCGATGCCGAAATATACGCGGTCGTTTTCGGGCTTAATGGAACTGCAAAGCGGGTCGTCGCCGTTCAAAACGAGCTTTGTGTTCTTTGGAATTTCCTTATTCAGAATGTCGAGGATAAACTCCGCGTGCGCGTTGCGCTTATAAGAATCACGGAAAATATTCGTGCACAGCACAATGTCCGGCTGCATGTAGGGGTAAATGTTCGGCGCAGAGCGCTCATCAAGCTCAAACACCGCAAGGTCACACTTCGGCTTGCCGAAAAAGTGACTGTTCGCAATGAGCGTAGATGCCACGCCGGTCGCGACATTCGTGCCGGAGCGGTTGCACATGAACTCGATGCCGTTATCCTCCAAAACATCCTCGATCATGTTCGAGACAGTCGTTTTGCCGTTCGTGCCCGTAATGCCGATGATCTTCTTCGGTTTCGGCATGCGCCCGATAAAATCCGGGCACAGAATAATGGCCCAAGAGCCCGGCATGGACGTGCCCTTTCGCCCGATGAGCTTTAAAACCAGCGCCGTACCGCGGGCAAACATCAGCGCAAAATAAAAGCGTAAATTTCGTTTCATTTTCTTCATTCCTTAAATTTGAATTTTCCGTTTATCGATACGCATGATTATACTACTTTTAGACGTGAACTGCAAGATGAACTGCAAGATAACGCCGTTTTGAATTGTTTCGGCTCTGAAATTGCGAATATTTAGGAATTTTTCATAATCACGGATTGATTTTTCACAAAAAAGACTGTATGATAAAGAAAAGCAATCCATTAATTTAGGAGGAGTTCACCATGAAAACTTTACCCGTAGCGGTACAGGTTTATTCTGTCCGCGATGACGCTGAGCGCGATTTTAAGGGCACCATGCAGAAAATCAAGGACATGGGCTATGACGGCGTTGAGCTTGCAGGCCTTTATGGCATGAAGCCGGCGGAAGTCAAGGCGATTTTGGAAGAAGTGGGCCTCGTTCCGCTTTCCGCACACGTTCCGTTCCAGGAGCTCGAAGCCGACATCGAAGGCACGGTCGCACAGTATAAGGAGATCGGCATGCAGTACATTGCCATCCCGTATCTGATGGAAGAAGATCGTCCGGGCACCGAGAAGTTCCTCAAGAACATTGAGACCTTCAAGAAGATCGGCGAAGCCTGCAAGAAAGTCGGCATCACGCTGCTTTACCACAACCACGATTTCGAGTTTGTAAAGATGCCGAACGGTCAGTATGCACTCGATTATATCTATACCGAGATTCCCGCTGACCTGCTCCAGACCGAGCTTGATATCTGCTGGGTCAAGGTCGCCGGCGAAGAGCCGGTCGATTACATCAAGAAGTACGCCGGCCGCGCACCGGTCGTCCACCTCAAGGACTTCTACAAGGAAGGTAAGCCGGCCAACATGTACGAGCTCATCGGCATTGAGACCGAGAAGAAGAAAGAAACCGGCAAGTTCGAGTTCCGTCCGGTCGGCCACGGCATGCAGAACATTCCGCCGGTGCTCGATGCAGCACTGGAAGCCGGCTCCAAGTGGGTCGTTGTCGAGCAGGATCAGTCTTATGACACCCCCGCTCTCGAAGCCGTGAAGATGAGCCGCGATTACCTCAAGGGCCTCGGCTGGTAATTTTGCTCTAAGTAAGACATAAGAATACATATTTTCAAGGCGTACTTTCTCTCCGAAAGTGCGCCTTCATTATATTCGCCTGTCGGCGAATGCTATAGTCCTTCGGACAATAAAAAGAAAAACGGCTCCCGGCGCATGAAAGCACCGTGGAGCCGCGTATGTATAAGCGAGATATTATGCGCCCTTCTTTTCCTCTTCGTCTTCCGGCGGAAGCACGGATGCGCAGTGCGGGCATTTCGTCGCGCCGATCTTCACGTCATCCATCAGGCAGTATGGGCAGGTTTTCGTGGTAGGAGCCGTTTGTTTTCCCCTCAAAATTTCCGATATTGCTGCGGTTTTCGACAGTTTTTTCTTGCAGAAGTATTGTTGAAAACCGTGAAATATGCTATACTGTTTTATACTTTTCCGAGATATACATAGGACGCTCGATGGTTTAAGGAGATGCACGCATGGCATATAAGATCTGGCTTTTTCTGTGGTACTTTGTGCTTGCTTCCTTCTGCGGCTGGGTCGCAGAGGTGGGGTACATCGGCATGGTATACCGAAAATTCAAAAACCCCGGCATGCTGAACGGCCCGTACTGCCCGCAGTACGGCCTGATGATTGCGCTGCCGTGGGCGGCATTGACGGCGCTGCATTGGCAGACGTCGTTTGTTGCCACGCTGTTTTTCTGCCTGATTTCAAGCTTTCTTGTGGAATTCACGTTCGCGTGGCTGCTGCGCAAAACAACGCACATCCGCCTGCGTGATTACTCCAAATTCAAGTGGAATATCAAGGGCTACGTTTCCGTGCCCGTCGCCACCGTGCGCGGCGTGTGCTTCTCGTTCATTGTGGTGTTCATCGTGCCGGTACTCACGTCACTTCTGCACTACGTCAACCGCACCGTCGGCTGGGTCATCCTCTATGCCGTCCTCGGCATCATGCTGCTCGACATCATCATCACGTCCATCACCGTGCAGCGCTTGAATCACCAGTTTAAACGCTTATCCGAACTCGGAGACCGCGTGCGCGAGGCGAGAAACGCCCTCGGCAATGCCGTCACCGGCGGCGCCATCGGCGCAGCGGAGGCCATCGATGACCTCGACCTGCAAAAGAAGCTTCAGGAAGCACAGAAGACCGCCGACGAAAACTACACAGCACTCCTCAACAAATCGAACTTCTTAAAGCGCCGCTTCATGAGCGCCTCGCCGGATATGACGAACGAGCAGTACGAAAAGGAATTAAAAGCGTACCGCATCACGACGGAAGAGCGCAAAAAGCGCTCCGCCGAACGCTGGAAGCGCAACCGCTATGAATATGAAGCTACATTCGAAAACCCGGAAGACCGCCCGTTTGCGTTCGGCATGAACTTCACAAAACTCTTCTGGATCTTCTTCATCGGCTGCCTTGCCGGTTTTGTGCTTGAAGAATGCTGGGCGTTCTTCATCGCGCACCAGATTGAGTTGCGTGTAGGCCTTGTGTACGGCCCATTCCAACCCATTTACGGCGGCGGCGCAGCCATCATCACGCTGTGCCTGTATAAGCTCTACAAGCAGGACGACATCGTCATTTTTGTTGCCAGCGGCATCATCGGTGCGGCGTTCGAGTATCTGTGCAGTTGGGGACAGGAGATGCTGTTCGGCACCGTTTCGTGGGATTACAGCGGCACACCGTTCAACATTGACGGCCGCACAAACTTGATGTTCGCGCTCATCTGGGGCACGCTCGGCCTTATCTGGATCAAAGAAATTTACCCCGCCATGTCGCGCATGATCGAAAAAATCCCGAAGCGCCCGGGCGCTATCCTCACCATTTTGCTCGTTGCGTTCATGCTGTTTGACGGGCTCATCTCCTGCGCCGCGCTGACCCGCGCCAACGAGCGCGCCGAGGGCATCCCCGCCACAAGCTCGTTCCAAATGTTCCTCGATAAGCACTTGGATGACAACTACCTCGCACTCGTCTACCCGAACATGCAGAAGGTCAACGAAGACGGCACGAAAAGCGAACCGCTGAAAGACACGGTAAAGAACACGTAAACGCAATCCGTCCATACTGCGGCAAAGAAATTTGAAGCTGTTTCATCACGAATTAAAAAGAATCCACCGTATCGCTTTCACACATACGGTGGATTCCTTATTTTATCGTATTATTTTCGATTCAGCGTACGCTTTCTACAAACGTTCTGAACGCTTTTCTGCCCTCTGCCGTGCATTTGTAGACGCCTGCGTTCTCCAGCACCTTTACAAACACCTTTCCCACTTCCTGCTGCAAGATGTGCTCGGCATTCGCTTCGTTCATTTCCGGGTGGTCGCGCTTCACCTGCGCTGCCCACTCCGCGTGCTTTGCGATGCTCTCCACGCTTGAAACATCGCCGTTTTTCAGCATCACGTCTTTCAGGGTCTTCAGCTCGTCTTTCAGTCTGGACGGCAAAACCGCGAGGCCCATAACTTCAATGAGGCCGATGTTCTCTTTCTTGATGTGATGATATTCGTCGTGCGGGTGGTATACGCCGAGCGGATACTTTTCCGTCGTAATATTGTTGCGCAGCGCAAGGTCAAGCTCGTATACGCCGTCCACACAGCGCGCAATCGGCGTGATGGTGTTGTGCGGCTCGCCGTCCGTCTCCGCAAAAATGAACGCATCCTCGTCCGTGTAGCTTCTCCACGCTTTCAATACATGGTCGGCCGCGTCAATCAGGCGATCCGGGTTTTTATGGCGCAAACGCAAAACAGATACCGGCCAGTTCAAAATGCCCGCTTCCACATCTTCAAAGCCGTGCAGCGTGCAGTGCTCCTCCATGTTCGCGCGCGCCATCGCGAACGTATAGTGGCCGCCCTGGTAGTGGTCGTGTGTCAAAATGGAACCGCCAACGATGGGCAAATCGGCATTAGAGCCGAGGAAATAGTGCGGAAACTGCTCCACAAAATCAAACAGCTTGCGGAACGTGCTCTTGTCAATCTGCATCGGCACATGCTCGCCGCAGAACACAATGCAGTGCTCATTGTAGTACACATACGGAGAATACTGCAAAAACCAATCCGCATGGTTCACCGTGATCGGGATTGCGCGGTGGTTCTGTCTTGCCGGGTGGTTCATGCGGCCCGCATAACCGATATTCTCCTTGCACAGCATACAGGCAGGATAACCAGAAGCCTTCATTTTCTTTGCCGCAGCAATAGCCTTCGGATCTTTTTCCGGCTTTGAAAGGTTGATGGTAATATCAATCGCACCGAAACGCGGGTCGTTATACACCCACTTTAAATCGCGCGCCACACGGTCGCGGCGGATATAATTGCAGTCGCCGCAAAGCTTATAGAACCAGTCCGTCGCCTTTTCCGGGGATTCCTTGTAAAGTGCACGAAACGTGCGGTTCACATCGGACGGGCGCGGTGTCAAAAGGCCCATCAGTTTCGTGTCAAATAAATCGCGGGACGTCGCACCGTCCTCGATGATGCCGCGCTTTACGGCTTCGTCGCAAAGACCGTCCAGCAAAAGTGCCAGGTTTTCGCTCTGCTCCGCTTCCTCATCCGCGTAATCCTCTTCACAAAGCGCCTCCAATAAACGGTTGCGCGTGTAAATCGTGTCTTCCGCTTCGATGAGCCCCGTGCGCACGCCGTATTCGACAAGCGCCTTGATTTTTCCGAAAAGCATACTTTTTACCCCCGTATAGCTAAAAATTCAGAAGGAGAGCGTAAAAATCAGCGCATCCTCTCTTGGTTCTGTATAAAAATTGCGGCGCACACCCGCTTCCGTAAAGCCGAGCGAACGGTACATCGCAATGGCCGGCAGGTTTGATGTCCGCACCTCCAGCGTGATGAAAACGCCGCCGTTTTCCCGCGCTTTTTCGATCAGCGCCGCCATGAGCGTTCTGCCCACATCGTGGCCGCGAAACTCCGGGAACACCGCAATATTATCCACATAGCTTTCGCCGAGCACCGTGTGCATGCCGCCGTAGCCGAGCACCTCATCTTGCTGCATCGCCACCAAAAAGCACGCGGCAGGATTATCAATCTCCTCCGTCAGGCTTTTTTCGCTCCACGGTTCCGAAAAGCAAAGCTTTTCAAGCTCCGCAAGGCGCGAAACGTGCTCCGCCGTCATCGAAACAATCTGCATAAACGCTCCTTAAAAACCGAGATGCTGCTCAAACGTCTGCAATTCCTCGCAGATCTTGTCGCGGCACTTGCGGTAGGTATTTAGGTCCCCGCCGTAGGGATCGTCAATGTAATGCGGCACGTAAATCTTCTCCGCCGGCACACCCGCCTGCATCAAAATGTACGCATGGGTTTTCGACATCGTGAAATAAACGTCCCACACATCGATTTCTTCCGGCGTAAAGCGGCGCGCAATGTGACCGCTAATGTCCACGCCGATCTCTTTGCAGACCAGCACCGCATTTTCACTGGGGTGCTGCCCGTCCAGCGCGGAAAGGCCGGCGCTTTGGCACATGATATTCTCAAAGCCGCGCTGCTCCATTTCGTGGCGGAAAATGCCCTCCGCCATTGGGCTTCTGCACGTGTTTCCGGTGCAGACAAACAAAATTTTCATCTTTATTATAAACCTCGAATACTTCTATAATCGGTCGTATTTCGTCTTCCAAAATGAAAACGCTCCCGAACGACCGCTACCTATCATAGCACAGTTCGGGAGAGAATTCTACTAAGTATTCTTTAATTTTCAATGAATGACAACAAAACAACAATAATAAACAACATTGTGCCGCACAAAGCTGCTGAAAGGCGCACCCGCCTACTTCTTCCTGTAAACCAGAAAGTCAAATTTAATCTCGGTCTCGAGCACATCGAGCGCGCGCAGACGCTCTCCGCCCTCTACGTCCGTCTTCCAGTAGTACGGCGTCATGGAGAACAGCGCTTCAATGCTCTCCTGCCCGTTCACCGTGATAAACTTTTGCACACACGCACGGCCGAGGTATTCAAACCCGTCGTAGGCCGTGTCGTGCTCTTCGTTCTCATACGGCTCTTTGTATAAAACCTCTTTCATGCCGTACAGATGTCGCGCACCCGGCACCGCAAGGATCATCACGCCGCCCGGCTTCAGTACCCTAAAAAACTCCTCCGGCACAATAGGCGCAAAAACGTCCGTCAGCACATCTGCACTGTTTTCCGCACACGGCAAGTGAAATAAACTCGCCACCGCGAAATCGATGCCCTTATATTTGCCCGCAGCCGCTTTCACCGCGAATTTCGAGATGTCCACGCCGGAAACCGAACCGTTTTTCGCTTTGGCTTTTTCATATAAAGCCGAAGTGTAAAAGCCCTCGCCGCAGCCTGCGTCCAAAACAACGCCGTTCTCGGGCAGATATTTGTCCGTCAGCTCCGCCAGTTTGTCACGGAACGCATCGTAGTAGCCGCCGCTCAAAAACACGCGGCGCGCGTCCACCATCTGCTTTGTGTCGCCGGGAATCTTCGCGTGCATCTGCTTTACGGGCAGAAGATGCACATACCCCTGGCGCGCAATATCATAAGAATGTCCGTTTGCGCAGCGCAGCGCGCGGTCTTCTCTTTCCAACGCGCTGCCGCATGCGGGACAGCAAAATATCATCATAAACCCTTAGCCCTTCGCCTGATACCAGCTCTTACCGCTTCCGGCCTCTGCCAGCATCGGCACGCTCAGCTGCACCGCGTTTGCCATTTCTTCTTCCAGAATTTTCTTCACCGTGTCGCTTTCCGCTTCCGGGCACTCCACAATGAGTTCGTCATGCACTTGCAAAATCAGCTTTGCATCGAGCTTTTCGGCTTTCAAACGGTTGCGCACGTGCACCATCGCAATCTTGATGATGTCCGCCGCCGTGCCCTGAATCGGCATGTTGCGCGCCACACGTTCACCGAACGCACGCATGTTGAAATTGGAGCTTGCAAGCTCCGGCAGATAGCGTCTGCGGCCGAACAGCGTCTCCACATAGCCGTTTTTCTTCGCTTCCTCCACCACGCGTTCCATATAGTCTGCAACGCCCTTATAATTGCGCAGGTAATCGTGAATGTAGTCCTCGGCCTCGCGGCGGGAAACACCGATATCCTTTGAAAGCGAGAACGCGCCGATGCCGTACACAATGCCGAAATTGACCGCTTTCGCACGGCTGCGCATCTGCGGGGTCACAAGGTCTTCGGGCATATCGAACACACGCGCCGCCGTCATAGTGTGGATATCGCGCCCAAGTCGGAAATCCTCCTGCATCTGCGTGTCGTTTGCCACGTGCGCCAATACGCGCAGTTCAATCTGCGAATAGTCGGCGTCCACAAGCACATTTCCCTCTTTTGCGATGAAGAACCGGCGGAATTCACGCCCAAGCGGCGTGCGCACCGGGATGTTCTGCAAATTCGGCTCAGTCGAGGAAATACGCCCCGTGCGCGTTTCAGTCTGGTTGAAGCTCGAGTGAATGCGCCCGTCCGCCGTGATGGCTTTCAGCAAGCCCTCGCAGTACGTGGAACGCAGCTTCGTCAGCGTGCGGTAGCGCAAAACCTTATCGACCGCCGGGTGCACACCGCGCAGACCCTCCAGCACATCTGCGTTTGTGGAGTATCCCTTTTTCGTCTTTTTGCCGTGCGGCAGTCCGAGCTTTACGAACAGCGCTTCGCCCAGCTGCACCGGGGAGTTGATGTTGAATTCGTACCCCACGTCTTCATAAATTTCTTTCTGCAGCGCGTCCACCTGCTCAGAAAGCACCTCGCCGTAGGTTTTTATGGCCTCGCGGTCAACAAGGAAGCCGCTTTCCTCCATCTCGCCCAAAACCAAAGCAAGCGGAATTTCAATGTTCTCCAATAATTCGTGCTGGCCGTTTTCGTCGATGCCCTTTTGCAGCGCCGCACAAACAGCGGGCAGCACAGCCGCCGCCTGCACGTTCGCGTCCTCATATGCGGGCACGGCAATGCCCCATTCCGCCGCCAAACGCAGCACACCGTAATCGGAGCCTGAGGGGTTCAAAAGATACGCCGCAAGCTCCGTGTCCATCACGGCGTTTTCAAGGGAAGTCCTCAAATGCAGCGCCGTGCGGTGCAGCTTTTTCAGCGCAAACGTGTACTTTTTCGTCACCTTACTGCCGAGGAACGCCTTCAAAAACGCGTCGTCCGCATCCACGACCGCAATCGCCGGCTTGCCCGCGTCGAACTTACCGTTAAACACAAGCTGCTTTAATTCGTCGTTTTCAAATACCGGCACAAAGTACGCCGCCCCCTCGTCCTCACACTGGCCGAGCACCGCTGCGCCGTCTTTATAATTCTTCACGGGCAGCAAAACCGCTTCTTCGGCCTGTGTGCTGTTCGCCGTCGGCGCCGCGCCGGGAGTCAGGTGCAGGCGTTCCATCAGCTTAAAAAGCTCTAAACGCGTCATGATCTGCGCTGCGGCTGCGGGGTCGCCCTCGCCGGGAATATAATGCGCAAGCTCCGTATCGATCGGCGCATTGCGGCGGATGGTGCCGAGGTCGTAGCTCAAAAACGCGTTGTCTTTGGAATTGATCAGCTTCGTTCTCATGCCGGGCTTGATGTCCAGCTCATCTAAATTGTCGTAAATATACTGCAAAGAGCCGAACTTGCGGATCAGCTCGCCCGCACCCTTTTCGCCGATGCCCGCAACGCCCGGAATATTATCCGAGGTATCACCCTGAATGGCCTTGATGTCGATGAGCTGCTTCGGTTCCACG
This sequence comes from Hominenteromicrobium sp., assembly GCF_046974225.1. Classification (NCBI taxonomy): domain Bacteria; kingdom Bacillati; phylum Bacillota; class Clostridia; order Eubacteriales; family Oscillospiraceae; genus Hominenteromicrobium; species Hominenteromicrobium sp. Next base: position 144,260 of record NZ_JBKWAE010000003.1, read on the forward strand.
CCGTACGTCTCTTTGATATACGCCTCATCACACAGCGTCACGGCAGACTGACCGAATTTCGTCGTTGCAAGGCGCACCGTCGTTTTCGGCGAGACAAGCTGCAGGCTGTCCCGGTCGCCGGTCGCAATCATGCACGTATTGTCCGTGTTTTCGCACGTTTCCGCAAATGTGCCGAGAATATCGTCTGCTTCCCAGCCCTCGCACGTCACGATTTTATAGCCGAGGTCGCCGAGCAGCTCCTTTAAGACCGGCATCTGTGCCGCAAGCTCCGGCGGCATGCCCTTGCGCTGCGCCTTATAACCCGCATAGGCCTTGTGGCGGAATGTCGGCGCTTTCATATCGAATGCGATGGCCACCGCGTCCGGCTCCGTTTCGTCCTTCACTTTTTCCAGAATATTCAAAAATCCGACAATACCGTTTGTAAACTCGCCGCTTTTCGTTGTCAGCAGCTTAATGCCGTAAAACGCGCGGTTTAAAATGCTGTTGCCGTCCAGTACCAAAAGCTTCACGCTGATCTTCCTTTCCGTTACGGGTCAAAAGACACGTCTTTGTTTTCTATATACACTTTCTCGAGCAATTTATCGAGGTCGCTGAGCGTTTCCAGCTCGCCCGCCATGCGCCGGAATTCCGCCGCACCGCGCAGACCGTGCATGTACCACGCCACATGCTTTCTCGCTTCGCGCATGCCGCGCCCCTCTCCCTTTGCGGCGCACAGCGCATCCATATGCTTTTTAATGACCACAATGCGCTCCGCAAGCGTCGGCGGCGGCATAATGCGCAGACCACTGCTGAAATAGCCGTTGATCTCCCTGAAGATCCATGGATTGCCGAGCGCCCCGCGCCCGATCATCACCATGTCGCACCCGGTCTCGTTCATCATGCGCACGGCGTCCTGCACGCATTTTACGTCGCCGTTGCCGATGACGGGCACCTTCACGGCTTCCTTCACCTGACGGATAATATCCCAGTCCGCCGGCGGCTCATACATCTGTGTGCGCGTTCTGCCATGCACGCAAATGGCGTCCACGCCCGCATCTTCGCAATATTTTGCGACCTCCACTGCGTTCACGCTGTTTTCGTCCCAGCCCTTACGAATTTTCACCGTCACGGGCAGGTCGACCGCATTTTTCACGGCACGGACAATGTCCCCACACAGCGGCGGCTTTTTCATTAGGGCGCTGCCGCAGTTATTGCCCGCAATTTTCGGCACAGGGCAACCCATATTGATATCAATAACATCCGGCCCGGCCGCTGCGGCGCGCTTTGCGGCAGATGCAAAGATGAGCGGGTCGTCGCCGAACATCTGGATCGCGACGGGGTGTTCCTTTTCGCCGAGCGTGATAAGCTCCTGCGTTTTTTTATAGTTATACTGCAGCGCTCTCGTCGAGACCATTTCCGTCACGCAGTACGCTGCGCCGAACGAGCAGCAAAGCTCGCGGAACGGCCGATCGGTCGCGCCCGCCATCGGAGCCAGCGCCGCCACACCGTTCAAAGTCAGATTTCCGATTTTCATTTTTATATCCTTCTGATTTTTCTGTATTTTTAATTTTACTTATATTATAATACCGAACTGCCCCGCACATTTCAATAAAAATTCCTTAAAAATTAGAATTTGCCTTTAATCTACCCTTTATTTGTGTTATACTGAGCTTAAATATAGATGCGGGGAATCTCTCTTTTAAAAAGGCGTTACACGCCTTTCGGGAGACCCCCTAATTGGGTCTCCCGCGCAAAAACAGTCCACCGGACTGTTTGATAGCAATGCGAAGCATTGGTTTCTCCCAGTCCTGATTTTTGGGAGGCAAAAAGTTTTCGTCGTCTGCGGACGACGACTCTGGGCTTCACCCCGAGACCCCACGACCGAACCGCAGGTTCGGTTTGACCTTCATTTGAAAAAAGGTCGATCAAAAACTTTTAACCACGCTTATAAGAAACCTCATTCTAAATTCACATACAGGAGGACATTCACTTGGATACCTCAAAATCTTATGTGCGCGATGGTCGCATCCAGCAAAAGCCGCGCGGCAATTATTTCCTCTTCTCCTTCCTTTTCGGCCTCGCTTTGGCCTTTGTCATCTTTGTGCCGTTCATGATCGTAGACGGCGGCCGCTTTCTGTTCTACGGCGATTTCAATGTGCAGCAGGTGCCGTTCTACCGCATCGCGCACGATGCCATTCGTTCCGGCAACATCGGCTGGAATCATTTAACAGACCTCGGCGTCAATTTCATCGGTTCCTATTCGTTCTACCTGCTCGGCAGCCCGTTCTTCTGGCTCACCATTCCGTTCCCGGGCGAATGGCTGCAATACCTCATGGGCCCGCTGTTCATCTTAAAGTTCGGCTGTGCCTCCCTCTCCGGCTATATCTATCTGCACCGCTATGCAAAGAACCCCAACACGGCGCTCTTAGCGTCTCTCTTATACGCTTTCTCGGGATACTCGATCTACAACATTTTCTTCAATCATTTCCACGAAGCCATCATCGTGTTCCCTTTGCTCTTAGCCGCGCTCGATGAATACATGTACACAAAGCGCCGCGGCATTTTTGCGCTCATGGTCGCCGCCGCGTGCATCGTGAATTATTATTTCTTCGTCGGCATGGTGACATTCACGGTCATCTACTTCTTTGTGCGTCTGCTCTCCGGCAGCTGGCACATCACGGTCAAAGATTTCCTCCTGCTCGCGCTCGAAGCCGTGCTCGGCCTCGGCATCGCGTGCATTCTGCTTGTGCCAAGCGTTCTGTGCATCATTCAAAACTACCGCGTTTCCAATCCCATCAGCGGCTGGAGCGCCCTGCTTTATGACCGCAACCAGCGCTACATTCACATTTTGCAGTGTCTCTTCTTCCCGCCGGATCTTCCCGCACGCCCGAACTTCACCCCGGATTCCGAATCCAAATGGGCGTCCCTCGGCGCATGGCTGCCCATGTTCAGCATGGCCGGCGTCATCGGCTGGATGCAGCTGAAGCGCCGCCACTGGCTGAAAAAGATGCTCTGCGTTCTGCTCTTCATGGCGTTTATTCCCGGCCTCAACGCTTTGTTCCAGCTCATGAACGCGTCGTATTACGCACGCTGGTTCTATATGCTCACGCTCATGATGGCCGCCGCCACCATGATGGCGCTCGAAAACCCGCGTGTTGATTGGCGCCGCTCCTTAAAGTGGACAACGCTCATCACGCTCGCCATGACGCTCATCATCGGCCTCATGCCTACACTCACCAAAACGGACGGCGAGATTACCGATGTCACATTCGGCCTCGAAAAATACCCCACGCGCTTCTGGACATACGCCGCCATTGCGCTCCTCTCACTTGCACTTGTCGGCTTTGTTCTTGCATTTTATAACCGCGGCTCCCGCCCGTTCTACCGCGCCGCGTCCGTCTGTCTCAGCATCACCATCGTGCTGTATTCTGTTTTCTTCATCGCGCTCGGCAAAACACAGTCGGATTACACCTATGACCACATCATCCCCTACGCCTTAAACGGCGGCGCGGATGTCGCCATAGACGACCTGCGCGACGACAACGTCCGTACGGATTTCTACGAAAGCCTCGATAACTCCGCCATGTTCTGGGAGGTACAGTCCATTCAGGCGTTCCACAGCATCGTCCCCGGCTCGCTCATGGAGTTCTACGATTCCATCGGCGTGCAGCGCGATGTCGCTTCCCGCCCGGATACCACTCACTACGGCCTGCGCGGACTGACAAGCGTCAAGTATCTTTTTGACGACGATCACGATACCGAGTATTTCGCCGGCGAAGACTACGCCGACCCCGCCATGCCGGGCTGGATGTACTACGGCAACACAAACGGCTTTGACATTTGGGAAAACGAACATTACATTCCCATGGGCTTCACCTACGACAGCTACGTCACCGAAAAGGACTACGAAAACACAAGCGAAAGCTACCGCGAGCTTTTGATGCTCAAGGGCATCGTCCTCACCGATAAGCAGGTTTCAAAATGGGGCGATATGCTTTCTCCGCTCGATACAAGCAAACTCTCCTACACCAAAGAAACCTACAAAACAGATTGCGAAAACCGCGCAAAGCTCACCTGCGATACCTTTGAATATACAAATACCGGCTTTAACGCCACCATCTCAGCAAGCCGCGACGTGCCCGTGTTCTTCAGCATCCCGTACGAAGACGGCTGGTCGGCCTACGTCAACGGCGAAAAGGTCGATATCGAAAAGGTGAACGTCGGCTTCATGGCCATCCGCGTCAACGCCGGCACCAATGTCAAGATCGAGTTCAAATACCGCACGCCCGGCCTGTTCCTCGGCGTAGCAATCACCGTCGTGTGCGTGCTTCTGCTCGCACTGTATATGGTACTCATGCGCACGATCTTCAAAGAAGTCCCCGTGCCGCTCGCCCGCCACAATATGGTGCTGCGCCAGCTCTCCCACTATGCAAAAAAGCACGGCGCGCATTTTGAAAACAGCGGGATTATTCACATAAAACCGCGCAGTCAAACCGACCGCGCTTTGGAAAAGAAAGAAGGTTTTGATAATGACGACTGAACGTAATATTCCGGTCTTGTACCTCGTCATTCCTTGCTACAACGAGGAAGCCGTGCTGCCGGAGACCACCAAGCGTCTGACCGAAAAAATGCACACCATGATCCGCGCCGAGCAGGTCGATCCCGAAAGCCGCATTCTCTATGTCGATGACGGCAGCAAGGATAAAACCTGGGCGATTATCTCCGAATATGCTGAAGCGATTCCCTATGTGGACGGCGTAAAGCTCGCGCACAACCGCGGCCACCAAAACGCCCTGCTCGCCGGCCTCATGACCGCCATGCCGCTGTGCGACTGCGCCATCAGCATGGATGCCGACCTGCAGGATGACATTAACGTCATCGACCGCTTCGTCGAAAAATATATGGAGGGCTGCGACGTCGTCTACGGCGTGCGCAACAAGCGCGAGACCGATACGTTCTTCAAGCGCACCACCGCAGAGGGCTTTTATAAATTCATGAAGATTCTCGGCGTAGACGTCGTCTTCAATCATGCCGATTACCGCCTGATGAGCCGTCGCGCGCTCGAGGGCCTTTCCGAGTATAAGGAAGTCAACCTGTTTCTGCGCGGCATCGTGCCGCTCATCGGCTTTAAAAGCGACTATGTCTATTATGACCGCGCCGAGCGTTTCGCGGGCGAATCCAAATACCCCTTAAAAAAGATGATCTCCTTCGCGCTCGACGGCATCACGTCGTTCAGCGTAAAGCCCTTAAAGCTCATCTCCAACCTCGGCATTCTCATCTCCGTCCTCAGCATCTTCGGCCTCCTGTACGCGCTCATCTCGCACCTGTGCGGCGTCACCGTCGCGGGCTGGACAGCCATCGTCGCGTCCATCTGGCTGCTCGGCGGTCTGCAAATGCTCTGCCTCGGCGTCGTCGGCGGCTACATCGGCAAAATTTACAGCGAAGTCAAGCAGCGCCCCCGCTTTCTCATCGAAACCCACCTCAAAGCCGAACCGGAAGAAAAGGTCTTGGACGAACACTGATACGCTAACCAAACCGGATCCCGAATTGTCTCAGCAGTTCGGGATTTCTTTTCCCGCTGCTCACGGCATGTTGAGTTTAAGAGGTACATTTTATGAAAAAATTCGCTTTCGGAGCTTCCAAATTTTTCCTCGGCTCCGTTTTCGGCTGCGTTTTTGTATTGCTCCTGTTTTTTACGCAATGTACATACGCCAAAAAGCAGACATTTCTGCTCTCAAACATCGCTCTGCTTCTGTTCGGCATCCCCCTTTTTGTGCTGTTTCTGTCCCTTGACCGCCTGCAACAGGTCAAGCTTTCGTGGCATCGTCCGACCGTATCGTCCGATGTGCTCATATACTGTCTGTGTCTGCTTTTATTTTCCGCACAGCTCTATATTTCCTATAACATTTATTTCGAAACCGGTTGGGACGCGGGCCTCCTTACAGAAAACGCCCGCAATCTGATGCACAAGCAGTCGGTCGATATCCGCTATTTTTCCAACTATCCCAATAATCTGCTGTACTTTTTCTTCGAGCTGTTCGTCTTCAAGCTGAATAAATATTTCAGCATTTTCTCCGATACACAGCAGGCTTTGTGCGTCATCACCGTCAACTGCGCACTCAATACGCTTTCCTGTCTGCTCGTTTATAAAACCGCCGCGCAGCTCACACGAAAGCTATACGCTTTTTTCGGCTTTTTTCTCGCGGTACTCAGCTTTGGGCTTTCCCCGTGGAACGTCATCTGCTACACAGACGCTTTAGGGCTGATTTTCCCTATCCTTACACTCTATGTATTCATCCGTCCGGCAAAATACAAATGGCTCTCCTATGTGCTTTCCGCCATCATCGGCACACTCGGGTATTTTATCAAGCCGCAGTGTTTTATTTTGCTTATCGCCGTTTTTTTGATTGAAGGTATTTACGCACTGTCCGAAAAGCACCTGTTAAAACCGCTTCTGCTCTCACTTTTGACAGTCGCCATCACCTTTTTCGCCGTTAAAGCCGGTACAGATTTTCTGTGTTCCCACTATCACATTCAGCTCGATAACGAGCAAAGCTTCGGCATTGCACATTTCTGGATGATGGGTCTTAACCCGGAAAAAAAAGGTGTCTATTCCGCCGAAGACGTTCGCTATTCCCGTTCTTTTGTCACCGCTTCCGAGCGCACGCAGGCAAATATCGCCGTCGGCAAACAGCGTTTACAGGAAATGGGCTTTTTCGGCACGCTCAAACAGCTCGCGCAAAAAATGCTCACGCTCTATAATGACGGCACATTCGCATGGGGAAAAGAGGGACATTTCCTTCAAACCGTTTTTGATCCGCCCAATACAAAAGCCGCGCCCTTCCTCCGCAGCATCTACTACCCCGACGGCAGCCGCTACTTGTATTTCGCAACCTTCGAGCAATTCATTTGGCTCATGATCTTGCTGCTTAGCGCCGCCGGTCTGTTCAGCAGCTTCAGTCATAAGCACGCAAAAACCTTAAATATCCTGTGGCTCACTTGGATCGGTCTCACCGTCTTTGAGCTCCTGTTTGAAGTACGCGCCCGTTATTTATACACCAACGTTCCGCTTTTCTGCGTGCTTGCAGCCGTCGGCATCGAAAATATCCGCCGCCTGTTCTGCCGCATCACCGAAAAGCTCTCTGCGCGTCTTCCCGCAAAAAAATCCGTATAACCCCATAACGCACAAGACCCCCGCTCCCGGAAATCTCCGAAAGCGGGGGTCTCTATGTTTATTCGGTTACCTTAGGCAAAAAACGATTACATCAAGCTTCTGTACAGCTCGGCAATCTCCTCAACGGAGGTGTCGCGCGGGTTGCCCGGGCAGCAAGCGTCTGCAAATGCGCTTTCTGCGAGGAACTGTACGTCCTCTTCCTTCAGGATGCCCTTCAGGTTTTCCGGAATACCCACATCTTCACTCAGCTTCTTCACAGCCGCAATCGTTGCATCGGCAGCCTCTTCGGCGGTCATCGCGTCAATGCCCTCAACGCCCATGGCCTTGCCTACTGCGCGATAACGCTCGCCTGCAACGGACTTGTTGTACTCAAGGCCGGTCGGCAGAATGATGGCGCAAGCCACGCCGTGCGGGGTGTCATACAGAGCGGAGAGACCGTGTGCCATGGAGTGTACGATGCCGAGGCCGACATTCGAGAAGCCCATGCCTGCAATGTACTGACCGAGTGCCATGCCCTCTCTGCCGGCTTCGGTGTTCTGCACCGCGCCGCGCAGGTTCTCGGAAATCAGGCGAATGGCTTCAAGGTGGAACATATCGGAAATGGTGCAGGCGCCCTTCGTGATGTAGCCCTCAATGGCGTGGGTCAAAGCGTCCATACCGGTCGCAGCGGTCAGACCCTTCGGCATGGAGGACATCATATCCGGGTCAACAACCGCGATCTCCGGGATGTCGTTCGTGTCTACGCAGACGAACTTTCTCTTCTTTTCCACGTCGGTGATAACGTAGTTGATTGTCACTTCCGCAGCGGTACCGGCAGTGGTCGGCACAGCAATGGTGAACACCGCGTGCTTCTTCGTCGGCGCAACGCCCTCCAGAGAGCGAACGTCTGCGAACTCCGGGTTCTCAATGATGATGCCGATGGCCTTTGCGGTATCCATGGAGGAGCCGCCGCCAATGGTCACGATGCAGTCTGCGCCGGAAACCTTGAAGGCCTCAACGCCGTGCTGTACGTTCTCAATCGTCGGGTTCGGCTTGATCTCGCTGTAAACGGAATACGGGAAGCCGACCTTGTCCAGAAGATCCGTCACCTTCTGCGTAACGCCGAACTTCAAAAGGTCCGGGTCCGAGCAAACAAAAGCTTTTTTGTAGCCGCGCGCCTGAAGCTCCTCCGGAATCTTCTCAATCGCGCCCTTGCCGTGATAAGAAATTGTGTTCAATACGATTCTGCTGACCATAAAAAACATCTCCTAATCCCCAATACGGGAAATTTTTAACTAAGTTAATTATACACCTGTCCGCACAGATTGTTTGTAACGAAATTGTAAATATCAGTTCAAAAATTCTTCGTTCAGTTCCACGCCGAATTCCTTCGCAATGGCTCTCAAATTGTCGTCTGTAATGGTCTGGCGAATTTTACCGCCGCCCGCCGTAATAGCAAGCATATAAATTTGCGCCGCCTTCTCGATCGTGTGCATGAGGCCAAACGTAATATCGTAATCCGGTCCGGAAACGAACAAGCCGTGGTGCGCCCAAACGGCCGCGTCATATTTTTTCATCAGCTCGCTCGTCGCCATCGCAATGTCTGCGCCGCCCGGCACCATCCACGGCACCACACCCACGCCGCCGGGGAACACCACCGGGCACTCCGTGGCGCTCTGCCATAAAGCACGCGTAAAGTCGCGCGCCGTCAGCGGCATGATGTACGTCATCGCAATGAGATTCGGCGTGTGCGCGTGGTAAATGACACGGTAAGCGCCGTTCGTCGCCGCCTTGCGCACACTGTGGTTCATAAAGTGGCTCGGGAATTCGCTCGTCGGGCGCGCGCCGTTCTCAAGGCCCCACACAATGCGCCAGCTGTCGCCCGCATCGTTGATCTCTACAATACCGATGTTGTGCTCCGGGTCATCCTGCACATTGCGCAAAAACTTGCCGCTGCCCGTCGTGATGAAATATTCGCCCTTTAAGTTATCTGCCTGCACGCCCATGCTGTTCCACTCGCGCGGCGCGGTGAAAAACGGGCGGCATTGCTCCACTTCCTCCGGCTTCATGCGGTAGGTCAGGTTGCCGCCGTTTCGCTCGTGCCAGCCCTGCTCCCAGCCATCCGTGCACATGCGGATAAAACCGCGTACTGCGGGAATTTCCGTCATCATTTTTATATACCTCCTCAGCGCTTTAAAAGCACTTCGTTTTCGTATTTTTTAATTTCAGAAAGCCACGCCATGTCGTCTGCGGGGACATTCTGCTCCTTGCAGTATTCCGCCCAAACATCGCCGAACGGCATCGTTTTCAACTCCTCCGCGCGGATCATCAAAGACGTGAAATCCTGCTCGTTCTGCAGCTTCGTCAGCTCCTCCGTCGGCTGCAACAGCGCGAACAACAGCGCCTTCTGTACATTGCGGAAGCCCGTCACCCACGCGCCGATACGGTTGATGGACGCGTCAAAGTAATCGAGCGCAATCTTAACACGACCCGAAAGCCCGCCGCAGCGCACAATCTCTTTCGCAATTTCCTTTGTCTCGTCGTCAAACAGCACCACGTGGTCGCTGTCCCAGCGCACACCGCGCGTGATGTGCAGCGCAATCTCCGGGAAGAACGTCAGCATCGCCGGAATTTTATCGGATACGACCTCCGTCGGGTGGTAGTGGCCGTTATCGAGCAGCGGGATGCACTTATCTTTATTCATCGCCGCATAGCTCAGCGCAAATTCCGCACTGCCCACCGTGTACGCCTCCACCCCGATACCGAACACCTTCGATTCCACACACGGCTTCACAAGGTTAAAATCGAACGGCTCAGAGAGAATCTCGTCGAGAGACTCTTTATACAGCATGCGCGGCGTCATGCGGTCGGCGGGAATATCTTTCAGTCCGTCGCCCGTCCAGATGTTCATGATGCACGGCTGACCGAGCTCCTCCGCCAGATATTGCGAAATGCGGATACACGCCTTGCCGTGCTCCACCCAGAATTTGCGCGTCTCCGGGTTCGGGCTCGAGAGCGTCAGCGGGTCGCACTTCGGGTGCGAAAAATACGTCGGGTTAAAATCGCAGCCGAGCCCGCGCTCCTTACAGAACTTCACCCACGGCGCAAAGTGCTTCGGCTCCAGCTTATCTCTGTCCACCCAACCGCCGTTTTCTTCGGTGAAGATCGCGTAGCTCGCGTGTAAATTCAGCTTCTTCGTGCCGGGGCAAAGGCGCAGCACCTCGTCGATGTCCGCCATCAGTTCCTCCGGCGTGCGCGCACGGCCGGGGTAGTTGCCCGTCGTCTGAATACCGCCCGTCAGCGGAGCATTCGGGTCGCCGTCAAAGCCGCGCACATCGTCGCCCTGCCAGCAGTGCAGAGAGACCGGCACGCTTTTCAGCGTGTTGATGGCAGCGTCGGCGTCCACACCGCGCTCGGCATAGCGCTTTTTTGCCGCCTCATACTGTGTCATATCGTTCATCCTTTCCTAAGCGTGTTGATTTTTGTTAAAATGCGGTCTGCCGTCTCGTCTTTTGAGAGCATCGGCAACTCCTCCGTTTCGTCTTTTGTCAGCAGCGTCACCACGTTCGTATCGCCCGCAAAGCCCGCACCCTTCGTGCGCAGGCTGTTCGCCGCGATCATGTCGAGGTTCTTGCGCTCGAGCTTTCCACGCGCGTTTTCAATGAGATTCTCGGTCTCCATCGCAAAGCCGCAGAGGAACTGCCCCGCGGGCTTGTGCGCGCCGAGGTACGCCAGAATATCCTGCGTGCGCTCAAGCTCAATGCTCATGCCGCCGTCATGCTTTTTGATCTTCTCCTCGGCGACCGTTTTCGGGCGGTAATCCGCCACCGCCGCCGCTTTGATGATGACGTCCATCTTCGGCGCACGGCTCGTCACCGCGTTGAACATGTCTTCCGCAGATTCCGCTTTCACCACCGTCACAAACGGAGGCGGTTCCACGGTCATGTTTGCGCAGACGAGCGTCACGTCCGCACCGCGCATCGCCGCACGGCGTGCAAGCGCGCAGCCCATTTTACCTGTCGAGTGGTTCGTGATGAACCGCACGGGGTCGATCTTCTCCGCCGTTGCGCCCGCCGTCACGAGGATTTTCTGCCCCGCAAGGTCTTTCTCCGCACCGATCGTCTGCATGATCCAGTCAAACAGCGTTTTTTCGGAAGGCATCTTGCCCGCGCCTATATCACCGCAAGCCAAATACCCGCTGTCCGGCTCGATCACCGTGTACCCGAAGCGTCTCAGTTTTGCAAGATTATCCTGCACAATGGGGTTCAAGAACATATTCGTGTTCATCGCAGGCGAAATCAAAATCGGGCAGCGGCACGCCATCACGGTCGTCGTCAGCATGTCGTCCGCAATGCCGTTCGCAATTTTGCCGATGACATTCGCGCTCGCGGGGGCGATGAGCACAATGTCCGCGCGCTTTGCCAGCGCAACGTGCTCCACGCTGTACTGGAAATTGCGGTCGAACGTATCGATGAGGCACTTGTTGCCCGTCAAAGTCTCAAATGTAATGGGGTTGATAAAATTCGTGGCGTTCTGCGTCATCAGCACCGTAATATCCGCGTGCTGCTTTTTCAGCATACTCGCAAGCCCCGCAATTTTGTACGCCGCAATACTGCCCGTCACGCCCAGTAAAACCGTTTTACCTTTCAGCATTTTATCGTCCTTTCCGTTTTGTTTTTACTCTATTATAATACACTTTTCAGGGTTCGTAAATTTTAATTTCAAAGCTGTCCCGTATCACGTTGCGCGCCTGCTGTACGCTCGCAAGCTCGCCGTCCGCAATCATCTGCACGATGAGATTACCGATGGCCGTGCCCTCTGTCGGGCCCGCATATACAGGTAATTTGCAAGCTTTCGCCGTGAGTTTATTCAAATATTCGTCCCGGCTGCCGCCGCCGACGATATTTAAACTCGTATATACTTTGCCCGTCAGCTTTTCAAGTGCCTTTATCGTCTCGGCGTAGCTTTCCGCCAGACTGTGGTATACACAGGAGAGCATCTCCGGCACTGTCGGTTCTTTGAAGCCCTGTTTCATAAGCTCGTTTTTCACCGCTTCGCACATGCTTTTCGGCGCCAAAAAGCACTCTGCGTTCACGTCCACACGGCCCTTATAATCCGCCGCGCTCTGCGCAAGCTCCGTCAACTTATCAAAGCTGTTCTCTTCGCCGAGCTCCTGCCGCATGTTCTGCAGCATCCAAAGGCCCATGATGTTTTTCAAATACCGATAGCGGTACTCATACCCGCCCTCGTTCGTAAAATTCTGCGCACGGCTCTCGTCGTTCGTCACCGGCGCTTTCAGCTCCACGCCAATGAGGCTCCACGTGCCGCTCGAAAGGAACACCGCATTCTCATCCTTCGCCGGCACCGCCAAAAACGCAGAAGCCGTGTCGTGCGAAGCCGCAAGCCGCACCGTCAAATCAAAGCCGACCTTCTCCTTCACGCGCTCCGTCAGCCCGCCGAGCGCTTCACCCGGCTTGTGCAGCGCGCCGAAGATTTTCTCCGGCAAACCCACCCGCGCTATGATCTCCTTGTCCCATGTCTTATGTTCTGCCGAGACCATCGCCGTCGTGCTCGCATTTGTGTATTCGTTCACGGCCACGCCCGAAAGCCTGTATGTCAGATAATCCGGGATCATCAAAAGCTTTTCGGCCTTTTCAAATACATCCGGCATTTCTTTTTTCTGCGCCGCCAGCTGATACACCGTGTTGAACTTCTGCATCTGAATGCCCGTTCTTCCGTACAGCCACGCAAACGGCACCGTTTTTTCCAGCTCGTCCGGCACCGTCTCCGTGCGTCTGTCGCGGTACGCCACCGCCGGGCAGATGCGTTCTCCGTTTTTACCGAGCAAAACATAATCCACTGCCCACGTGTCCACCGCCACGCTCTCGGGCGCAGTCTCACACGCCGCAATGCCGTCTGTCACTTCGCTTTCAAGGCGGTCAATGTCCCAGTACAAACGGCCGTTTTGGTCTTCCGCCCCGTTTTTAAAACGGTAGATTTCTTTCAGCTTCAGTTTTCCGTCCTCGAGCCACCCCAAAATGTGCCGCCCGCTTGAAGCCCCAATGTCCACCGCCAAATACGTTTTCATATAAGCCCTCCGTTTTTTCGTTTACAGCAATAGTATAGCAGGAATCGTGTTCAAAAATAAGGACGCTGTTTTCACTTAAAACTATCTTTATTTTAACTTCTCTTCTGCCGCATAAAATTTTCTCCCGCCAAACTGCACAAATCCGCACTTCACTTTTCGGCACACAGCAAAAGAATTCCGCCGAAATAGGTTGACAATCCACGGCTTTCAAGCTAAAATGAACACATAAATTGTACATACAACTTCTGAGGAGAGATCAGGTCTATGGCAAAACAGGCAAAACTCACCATTGAAAAGGATTTCCAAATTTCTAAAATCGATAAGCGCATCTACGGCTCGTTCATCGAGCACCTCGGCCGTGCAGTATACGGCGGCATCTGGCAGCCGGGCCACCCCACTGCCGATGAAGACGGCTTCCGCCGCGACGTACTCGACCTCGTGCGCGAGCTGCAAGTGCCGATCGTCCGTTACCCCGGCGGCAACTTCGTCTCCAATTTCTACTGGGAAGACAGCGTAGGCCCCGTAGAAGACCGCCCGAAGCGTCTTGAGCTTGCATGGCGCAGCACAGAGCCGAATTATATCGGCATCAACGAGTTCGCAAAGTGGGCGAAAAAAGCCGACACGCAGATCATGCAGGCCGTCAACCTCGGCACACGCGGCATTGAAGCAGCGTGCAACCTGCTCGAATACTGCAACCACCCGTCCGGCACCAAATACAGCGACCTGCGCGTCAAGCACGGCGTCAAAGACCCGCACAACATCAAGGTCTGGTGCCTCGGCAACGAAATGGACGGCCCGTGGCAAACCGGCCACAAGACTGCCGACGAATACGGCCACCTTGCCGATGAGACCGCCAAAGCCATGAAGCAGATTGACCCGTCCATCGAGCTCGTGCTCTGCGGCAGCTCCAGCACGGGCATGCCCACATTCCCGGAGTGGGAAAACACCGCGCTCTCCTGGGCGTATGACAGCGTCGATTACATCTCCCTGCACCAGTACTACGGCAACCGCTTCAACGATACCGCAAACTTCCTCGCCCAGAGCGACGACATGGATCACTTCATCCGTACCGTCATCGCCACGTGCGATTTCGTCAAAGCGAAGAAGCGCGCAAAGAAAAACATCAACCTCAGCTTCGACGAATGGAACGTCTGGTTCCACGCCGATGCCACCGATGCCGACACCATGAAGAACCGCCCGTGGCAGATCGCGCCGCACCTGCTCGAAGACCACTACGATTTTGAAGACGCCCTGCTCGTCGGCCTCATGCTCATCACGCTGATGAAGCACTCCGACCGCGTAAAAATGGCGTGCATGGCACAGCTCGTCAACGTCATCGCACCCATTATGACCGAAGAAAACGGCCCCGCATGGTGCCAGACGATTTATTATCCGCTGCTCCACGCCTCCAAATACGGCCGCGGCATTGCGCTCCAGCCGGTGCTCACCTCCACAAAGCACGATACCATCGATTTCACCGATGTCACCGACGTCGAGTCCATCGCCGTGTGGAACGACGAAAAGGACGAAGTTACCGTCTTCGCCGTCAACCGCAGCCTGATGGATGACATCGTCCTCGACCTCGACCTGCGCTCCTTCGGCGATTACCGCCTCGCAGAGCACATCGTCCTTGAAAACCCGGATATGAAGGCCGTCAACACCGCCGAGCACAGCGCCGTCACCCCGAAGCTCCATACGGACAGAACCGAAAAAGACGGCAATTTCTATAAAGCGAACCTCACAAAAACCTCGTGGAATGTTTTGAGATTCGTGAAGTAAACCGAGCTTCCGAAAAGCGTAGTTAAAAGTTTCGCCCGCCTTTTCAAAGACGGCAAATTCTCAGAAATAAAGCAGCGCCGCACCCTCGTTTTCCTCATCGAGCGTGCGGCGTTATTTTATGCGTACTAACCTCTCTGCCTCAACCGATACTCCCTTGGTGTCACGCCGTACATTTCCGAAAACGCCCTGTAAAAATAGCTTGTGTTCTCATACCCCACCGCCATGATAATATCGCTCACGGAAAGCTTTGTGCCGGAAAGCAGCGCCGCCGCTTTCTCCATTCGCTTGCGCCGCAAAAGCGATTTAAACGTGAACCCCGTCGTGCTGTGTACCGCCGCGCTGAGGTACGAAATCGTCACACCGTACTTTTCCGCAATGTCCGTCAAGCTCGCCGTGCGGTAATTTTCTTCAATCTCCCGCAGCGCCGTCATCACAAGTGCGCTGTGATCGCCCTCGTTTTCGCTCGCCGCCAGCTTATCCGTGCAGTTCAGAAGCTCCAAAAACAGCAGCGCCATCGTGTTTTGCGTAATGCGTCTGCGGTTTTTCGTGTCGTTCACAAGCGTCCAAACGAGATTTTCAACGAGATTCTGCACCGGCAGCACATCCGCAACTCTAAACAGTAAAAAATCCGAGCCCCCCGCGCGGCTGATGCTGTTCGCGATGAACCGCCCAAGTGCGTTGTCCGCGCCGATGCGCTCCAACGCCGTATCAAAAAACTGCGGCAGCACAATGAAATTCACCGCAATGTCCTCATATTCCGCACGTTCTATCCCATGCGAAGCGCCGCGCCCCAAAAACAGCAGCTCGCCCGCATGTACGGTGATAGGCTCGCCGCCGTTGATGCGGTGCACCGTCTTGCCGGAGCACATGTACATAATTTCAATATAGCTGTGCGCGTGTCTGGGGAACGGTGCAAACCGCGTGTGCGCGCGCACGGAGATGAGCCGCCCGCGCTCCAAAAGCTTCTCGCTGTCCACCGTAAACACCGCCCGCGCCGTGTACGCCGCCTTGTCCACCGCACCGCCGTCCAAAATGCGCTGTTCCTCCGGCGTGATGACCCGTAGCCTGCGCATGAGTTCCTCGGTCATTTAGAGGATCAGCTCGCTTTCGTAGTATTTTTCCTGAAAATCGAGAATTTTCAGGATTTCCTCCGCCGTGTAAACGCCGGTCTTTTCCGCCGCCACCCACTTGTCTTCCACGTCGTTAAAGCGATGCACCACTGCGATCACCACGCCGTCAAAGGTTTTAAGCGGCTCCGTTGGGCCCAAAATGTACACGTCCTGCTCGGCGTTATCCCCCGCCATCACGCCCGGCACATAGCCGTAGTTCACGGGGTAGATCATCTCCGGATAGCGCGGGTGCGCAGAGCCAAGCGGCCTGTCCGTCACGCAGTGCACGGGCTTTCCGAGCACATTTTTGTAATTCTCCCGCGTCCTGTGCAGCGCATTTAGGCGCGCATCTTCTTTTTCCTGCCACGCTTCGCGGGTAAGCTTCTCTCCGTCCACCGTAATCTCTTTCACGCCGTTGTTTTCAAAAATCATCGCCGCAGCGCTTTCCACCGCTTCCGTACGCTCGGTGGAAAATTCACCGAAGTCCGTCATGACTTCCACCGTATCACCCTTTTCGGTGCAGATCATCGTGCCGTATTCGTTTTTATATTTCTTGTGCACCGCGCGCCAGCCGTTCGCCGAAGGCATCATCAAAAGCGTCGGTGTCTTTTTCTCCTTAAAAATCATGCGTTTTCCTCGCTAAAATTCAAGATGAGCTCCACCGGGCAATGGTCGCTGCCCATCACGTCGGAGAGGATCTTGCTGTCCGCCAAATTCTTTTTCAGCTCCTCCGTGATGAGGAAATAGTCAATGCGCCAGCCGACGTTCTTTTCTCTTGCCTTGCCCATATACGACCACCAGGAATACGCGTCCTTTGCATCGGGGTACAATTCGCGGAACGAATCCACAAAACCCGCCGCGAGCAGTTCGGAAAACTTCCCTCTTTCTTCGTACGAAAATCCCGCGCCGCCGATGTTCGGCTTTGCGTTTTTGATGTCGATGCGCCTGTGTGCCACATTCATGTCGCCGCACACAATAACCGGCTTCGTTTCGTGCAGCCTTTCGAGATACGCGCGGAACTTATCCTCAAACGCCATACGAAAATCAATGCGCACAAGCTCTCTTTGAGCGTTCGGCGTGTACACGGTCACAAGGTAAAACTCCGGGAATTCCGCGCAGATCACGCGCCCCTCGCAGTCAAACTGTTCGTCGCCGATGCCATACGTCACATTAAGCGGCTCTGTTTTTGTAAAGATTGCCGTGCCGGCATACCCTTTTTTCTCGGCAGAGTTCCAGAATTCCGTGTACCCCGCAAAATCAAAATCCGCCTGCTCGCGCTGCATTTTCGTTTCCTGCAAGCAGATAACATCGGGGTCTTCCGCCGCTAAAAAGTCATTAAAGCCCTTTGTCATGCAGGCGCGCAACCCGTTTACGTTCCAAGAAATCAACTTCAAAGCAAAATCACTTCCAATTTCAAATTAAATATGGTATACTGAATTCTACGAACGGTCTTTCTTCCCGAAAGACCTCTATGAAAGGAGTTATTCGGTATGCAGAATCCTATTGTTACTTTCGAGACCACCCGCGGCACCATCAAGGCGGAGCTTTACCCCGAGATTGCGCCGAACACGGTCAACAACTTTATTTCCCTCATTCAGAAGGGCTTTTATGACGGCACCATCTTCCACCGCGTCATCCCTGGCTTCATGATCCAGGGCGGCGACCCGGAAGGCACCGGCATGGGCGGCCCCGGCTACGGCATCAAGGGTGAGTTTGCTATGAACGGCTTCAAGAACGACCTGAAGCACACCACCGGCGTACTCTCCATGGCAAGAAGCCAGCGCCCGAACAGCGCAGGCAGCCAGTTCTTCATCATGGTCGATAACGCTCCGCATCTCGACGGCCAGTATGCCGCATTCGGCAAGGTTACCGAGGGCATCGATGTCGCACAGGCCATCGTTTCCTCCCCGCGCGATTGGTCTGACCGCCCGCGCGAAGATCAGGTCATGACGAAAGTCACCGTCGAGACCTTCGGCGTTGATTACGACGAGCCCGTCACCGGCCCCGAGCGCGGCTGATTTTAACCGCAAACGTTAAAACCGAACGCACAGAAACCGTACCTTTTCAGGTGCGGTTTTTTATTTTACTCTACCCTTGCCAGTACAAGTGAACATTCTTCTGTTTTCTCGTCGCCGTAGCGGAACGCCCCGTGCAGCACGCTTTCCGCGTCGCGGCACTTTTCTGCGCTCGCACCGTACAGCTCGGCGATCACCTCGCCTTTTTGTACCGCGTCGCCCACCGTCTTTTTCAGCACGATGCCCGCGCCGTAGTCGAGCATATCGTCGGCCTTCT
The DNA here is from genome assembly GCF_046974225.1 of Hominenteromicrobium sp. Lineage (NCBI taxonomy): Bacteria > Bacillati > Bacillota > Clostridia > Eubacteriales > Oscillospiraceae > Hominenteromicrobium > Hominenteromicrobium sp. The sequence goes on from NZ_JBKWAE010000003.1 coordinate 162,660, forward strand.
CGCGTCCGGCGCCGAGCCGCACGCTTGCCATGCCCACCTGCTCCGCGTTGATATGCACCACATACCCGCTGCGCGGCGCGCACACGTCTTTTCTCACCGGCGAAAGCGCAAACCGCTCGGGTTCTCTCAAGTACCGCACATCCGCGCCCTGCGCCTCGGCCATTTCGCAGAATTTCTCAAACGCTTTGCCCGTCTCCAGTGCCGTTTTCGCTTTCTTCCGCGCGTGTTCAAGGCTCTCCGCCTGCTCGCCGAGCCAGATCATGTTTGCCGCAAGCTCCAAACACTCTTCCGTAAGGTCTTCCGGCCCGCGTCCGTGCAGCGTCTCCAAAACTTCCAGCACCTCCAAGGTGTTGCCCACGGCGTGCCCAAGCGGCCTGTCCATATCGGTGATGAGCGCCGCCGCGCGCCTGCCGGAAAGCTTCGCGATCTCCACCATTTCCTCGGCGAGCGTAATCGCGTCCTCCGTTGTCTTCATAAATGCGCCGCTGCCCGTCTTCACGTCCAGCAAAATCCGCTCTGCGCCGGAGGCGATCTTCTTGCTCATGATGCTCGAAGCGATGAGCGGCACGCTCTCCACCGTCCCGGTCACGTCGCGCAGCGCGTAAAGCTTCTTGTCCGCCGGGCACAGCTCGCCCGTCTGTCCGATCATCGCGCACCCGATCTTATTGATTTGCGCTGTAAATTCCTCCGGAGAAAGATCGATCCGCATACCGGGAATGCTCTCAAGCTTATCCGCCGTGCCGCCCGTGTGTCCAAGCCCGCGGCCGCTCATCTTGGCAATCTTCACCCCGCACGCCGCGCAAACAGGCACAATAACCATGCTCGTCTTGTCACCCACGCCGCCCGTGGAATGCTTATCCACCGTCACGCCGTGTATCGCGGAAAGGTCGGCCATGTCGCCGGAATGCGCCATCGCCAAGGTCAGCTCCGCCGTCTCCTCGTGCGTCATGCCGTTTAAATAAATCGCCATCAAAAGCGCCGAAAGCTGATAGTCCGGGATACTCCCGTCTGTGCACCCGCGCACAAAATATTCAATCTCGTCCTTTGTCAGCGTCCCGCCGTCCCGCTTTTTGCGGATAATGTCCAAAATATGCAGCACAAAATCACCGCCTTTTTTACCGCTTCGCTTTTTCGCCCAGAACGTCTCTCGGCGAAAAGCTCTGCGGCAGCAAATCCTTTAATGTGTAAACCTTTTCTTCACCGGGCTTTGCAAGAATGATCACAAACGCGTCCCCGCAAAATTCCCGCATCACCTGCCTGCACACGCCGCACGGCGCGCAGAAGTCTTCGGGCTCCTCGCCCGCCTTGCCGCCCGCGATTGCAACAGCGACGAAATCTCGCTCGCCCTTTGCAATCGCCGTAAAAAACGCCGTGCGCTCCGCACAGTTCGTCGGCGTAAACGCAGCGTTTTCAATGTTCACGCCCGTGTATATTTCACCGCTTTTCGCAAGCAGCGCCGCGCCCACCGCAAAACCGGAGTATGGGCAGTACGCTTTTTTCCGCACATTAAGCGCCGCTTCCGAAAGCTTTTTTATGACCTCATTTGTCATGTCCGTCCACCGCCTCAGAGGCAACCGCCAGCGCTACCTCCATCATCTGCGTGAACGTCTTCTGTCTCTCTTCGCTCGAGGTCGATTCCCCCTTCAGCGGCAAGTCGGATACCGTCGTGATGGAAAGCGCCTGCTTGCCCGCGCGCGCCGCCGTCATATACAGCGCCGCCGTCTCCATTTCCACGGCCAGAACGCCCATTTTTTTCCATTCGGCGGTCTCATTTTCACAGTCGCCGTAGAAAATATCGCTCGTCACCACGTTGCCGACGCGATAACGTAAGTTCTTCTCCCGCGCCGTCTGCACCGCTTTTTCAAGCAGTTCAAAGCTCGCCGTCGGCGCAAATGTGCCCGGCAAACGGTACTGGTGCGCAAAGTTCGAGTCCGTGCACGCGCCCATCGCCAATACTAAATCGCGCAGCTCCACGCCGTCCGCAATGCCTCCCGCCGTACCGATACGAATGATCGCTTCCACATCGTAGCAATGATACAGCTCGTAGCTGTATATGCCCATAGAAGGCATACCCATGCCGCTGCCCATTACGGAAACACGCTTGCCGTTATACAGGCCCGTATAACCCAGCATTCCGCGCACCGTATTAAAGCACACGGCATTTTCCAAAAACGTCTCCGCAATGAATTTCGCTCTAAGCGGGTCGCCCGGCATCAAAACCACCTTTGCAATATCGCCCTTTTTTGCTTCGTTATGCGGTGTCATAAACCTTTCCTCCCAAATTTAAATTTCAAATCATGCAAAATGCGTTTCGCCGTCTTTACAATAAACTTCACTGCATTCCGGCGTCTCAAAAACGTGCACTAAGCCCTCAAAGTTTTCCGCCGTCTGGTGCTCGAAAAGCTCTGCCCGCGGCAGCCAGAACGCATCTCCCTCCTCAGAGCCGTGCAGCTCGCCCGAAAATTGATCCGCGCGGAACAAAAACACGATAAACCTCACGCCGTCGTCAAGCCAAAACTGCTTCACGCCGCACAGTGTCGGGTTTTGAACGGTCAGTCCGGTTTCTTCCCGCACTTCGCGCACGACCGATGCCGTGATGGATTCCCCCGCTTCCACATGCCCGCCCGGGTAAACGATACCCGGCCAGTTCGGGTTAAGACGGTTCTGCACGAGTACGTTGCCCTTGCCGTCCTCCACCATGCACATGTTTGTCAGCTCCACCGTTTCTTTTCTGCCCATTTTTCTCACTCCCTAAATAGCACAATGCCGCGCAGAACAAACCCTCATTTCCTGCGCGGCACCGTTAGTATTAGAATTTACACAATGCCCGCTTTTGTGATGGTCTCAAGCTCCGCACGCGTCGGCAGACCCTCATTGTCGCCCCGGTGCGTAATCTGTATCGAGCCGATTACCGTGCCGCGCGCCGCAGCCTCCTGTAAGGACATGCCCTCCGCCACAGCGGAGAGGACGCCCGCCGCAAAGCCGTCGCCCGCGCCAACCGTGTCCACAATTCTTTTCACCGGGAATGCCGGCACCGTGCCGTGCTCGCCGCCCGTGGACCAGTACGCGCCCTTGTCGCCCAGCTTCACAATCACGCTGTCTACGCCGCGCTCGTGGTAAAACTCCGCAATACCCTCCGGCGTGTCACGCTTTGTGAGAATTTTGCCCTCACTAAGGCCCGGCAAAACGAGGTCTGCTTCCTGTGCGAGGCTGTTCAGCGTGCGCACCATCTCTTTTTCGTCCTTCCAAAGCTGCGGGCGCAGGTTCGGGTCAAACGAAATAAACATATCCAGCGCCTTCGCGCGGCTCATCAATCGTTTCACCGCGTCCAATGCCGACTTCGACACCGCCGGAAAAATACCCGTCACGTGCAGAAAATCACATCCGTATAAGTCGAGCTTATCGATGTCATGCGTCGAGATCTGCGAAGCCGCGCTGTTTCGCCGGAAATACGCGATCTTCGGGTCGCCCGCCTCGGTCCTGCCTTTCATCATAAAACCGGTCGAAGCCGTGTCCGTCACGGTCACAAGCGCGTCGGAAACGTGGTTGCCTTTCATGCTCTTTAAAATGCGTTTGCCCACCGGGTCGTCGCCGAGGCGCGTGCAGTACAGCGCTTCATGGTCAAGGCGGGAAAGTCCCACCGCCACGTTATATTCCGCACCGGCCACAGCCGCCGAAAAGTGTGTCACATCCTCCAGCTCGCCGAACTCCTCCGCGATGAAAAGCCCCATCGGCTCGCCGACCAGCACAATGCGCCCGCGCACCTCGTCCTCCGGCTCGTCCACAGCTTTCTGCAGTTCAGCTTCGTCTACAAACTCCATCTTCATAGCGTTTTCCCTTTTAAACCGTCGTCTTCACCACCGTGCAGTGGCCATTAATCTTAATTTTGCCGCTGCCGGCCGGTACAAACAGGCTGTCCGCCGGCTTGAACTCCACTTCGTTCTCGCTGCCGACAACCTTGCCGCTGCCCTCCGTCACAACAAGCGACGCAAACGAATCGCCCGCCACATCAATTTCGACTTCGCCGTCCACAACATATTTCTCCGTCGTAAAGTACGGGCAGGAAGCCAGCGCGCACTTTGTGCCTCCGGGAATCTCCTCCGGCTTGCCCTGCTTGTCGGATGTATCGCTCGGGGTCAGCTTGGAAACGTCAATGGCTTTATCAATATGCAGTTCACGCAGCTTGCCGTCCGCACCACGGCGGCCGTAGTCGTACACGCGGTATGTCGTGTTGGAATTCTGCTGAATTTCGCAAATGAGAATTCCCGCGCCGATTGCGTGGATCGTACCGGACTGAATGAAGAACACGTCACCCTTCTTCACGTCGGCCTTGTAGAGCACATCCGTCAGCGTGTTGTCTTCAATGCGCTTTTTGAATTCCTCTTTCGTCAGCGCACGGTTCACGCCGAAGTACAGCGAAGCGCCCGGCTCGCAGTCCACAACGTACCACATCTCGGTCTTGCCGTATTCGCCCTCCACGCGCAGCGCATATTCATCGCTCGGGTGCACCTGCACGGAAAGCGGCTGCTTCGCATCGATGAACTTGATAAGCACCGGGAACTCCTTAAACTTCGCACCGTTCACACCGAGCGCCTTCGCACCGACTTTTTCCAAATACTCGCCGAATTTCAGCCCGTCGTATTCACCGCCGTCTATCACGCTCTGGCCCGCCGGGTGCGTAGAAAGCTCCCAGCTCTCCGCAACCTTTTCATAGTCGCACTTTTTGCCGTAAACGTCGCGCAGCTTTGTGCCGCCCCACAGATAGTCCTTAAATGCCGGGGATAATTTCTCAATCTTCATATCCATTCGTTCCTTTCAAACTGTTTTATATCAAAATTTATCGTCTTGTCGATTCTTTCTCGTGCAGCGGCATATCGAGCACAAGCGGCTGCTCCGGGTCGCTGCTGCGCAGCATGTGGATGAGCTTATTCGCCGCGGCTCTGCCCATCTCCACCTTCGGGTGCACAAAAGAGGTAATCTTCACCGGCGAGTATTCCGAAATGCTCGAATCGTCAAACCCGATGACGAGAACATCCTCGGGCACGCGCACATTGTGCTTCTGTAAGAGGTCAATCACCCCATACGCAATCTGGTCGTTGTAGCACACAATGCCGTCACACCCGCGCAGGCGCTCAAACATGTAGTCGCTGTTGTCGGGGCGAAAAAGCCTGCTGCGCTCGGCCGTCGTGTACCAAACCACATTGTCGTCGCCAAGGACGCATCCGTTGTGGATAAGCCCCTCGGAAAAGCCCGCGTAGCGCCCGTGGCCCTGCATGTCGTCAGATTTAAACACGCCGCCGATACGTCTGCATCCCTTTTCAATCAAGAGGTCGACCGCCTGCAAGCCGGCCTTGCGGTCGTCCGTCACCACGTAAACGGAATCGGGTAAATCGCGGTAATAGCTGTTGAAAAACACCACCGGCACACCCATTTTTTCAAGCCTGCGGTAAAGCTCCACGTTCGGGTTCGGGAACGCCGTCTTCGTGCCCTCCACAATCACTCCGTCCACGCGGCGGGAGATGAGCGACTGCAAAATGCGCGCTTCCTCCTCCACGTGGTTGTTCGTCACATTCAGGGTCAAATCATAGCCCGCGTTCGTCAGCGTCTCCTCAATGCCGCGGATGATCGTCGGAAAAATATAGTCGGAAATATACGTCGTCACAATGGCGATGCTGTTGCCGCGCGGCGTGCGTCGGCTCTCGGAGCTGATATACGTGCCGCTGCCGCGTCTGCGTTCAATGAGCCCCTCCTGCTCGAGGACGGAAAGCGCCTGCCGCACGGTCTGGCGGCTGTACCCGAACTGATCGGAAAGCGTGTTTTCAGATTCCATGCGTTCGCCGGGCTCATATTCGCCGTTTTTGATCTTCTCCTTGATGGTATCCACCAGAAAGCGATATTTCGCAGTTTTCTTTTCTGTGTCTGCCATGTCATCGTTCCTTTCAAAAAGGATACCTGTTTGCACAGGTTCAATACAACCTTATTATAAAAAGCCGTACAACTTTTTGCAATACCTTTCGCAAAATTTGTACGGACTTATTTTCAAGATATTTTGCAAAAGCACCGGAAAGTACGAAAATTTTGAGGAAAAACGCCGCCGCACAGCCCAAAAAGCCATGCAGCGGCAAACATTCCATTTCTTCACTTTCAGCCGAGCATCGCATTGATTTCCGCAAGCACACGCTCATACGCTTCGTTCAGCTTTGCGGCTTCCTCTTCCGTGCCGTCCAGCTTCGCCGTTTCGTACTCTTCAAGCAGCTCCGCAGCATCCTGCTGCAAGCGGTCAAGCGTATCTGCGCTCACAGCGTTTTCGATCTCCGTCTCGACTTCCTGCTGTTCCGTCAAGCCCTGCGCCCAATCCGTCTTGGTGTCCGCTTCTGTCTGACGCACTGCGGTAGCATTCATGGCATCCGGGTCGGTCACGTTCGCCTCCGTTTTCGGCGGCACAGCACACGCGGTCAGCAATCCCATCAGTAAAACAAGTAAAATTACAACGGTTCTTTTCATAGCAAATTCTCCCTTCCTCATTGTACCGGAATCGCTTATATTAAAACCATCGGACTCAACTCCTTTATTTAACTAAAGTATACTGTATTCAAGTCTTTTTGTCAATAATTTTACACAGATTCATTCGTATAATCCCTGCATTTTTGTACTTTTAGTCTTTGCCTCTCATTCGTACTTTTTCCCTCTGTTCAGCATAAAAAGGCGGCATTGCCGCCTTTCGGGAGACCCCCTAATTGGGTCTCCCACGTGCAAACAGTCCACTGGGCTGTTTGCACGCAACTACACAGAAAAACCGCCGTGCGGAAAAGCTCCCACACGGCGGCTCTGATTTATCAAAATTTTGCCCGTCTTATTCCACGGTCAGGTCAAACTTAAACGTGAACGTCTCGTCGTCAAACTGCATCGCCTTCGCAAGGCGCGGACCGCAGCTGTTGGAGCCTACGCCGCTCATCTTGCAGTCGAAGCAGAACACATTGTCGGGGCTTTCCGTAAGCTCGTAATTGTGCATCTTCTCCGTCATTTCCTCCTGCGTATAGTGCGAAAGGTTGAACGAGAAGTCCTCCGGACTCGTCACGGTCACAGCGCCCGCGCCGTCCGTGATCGTCACCCGCGCACAGCCGAAGTGGCTGCCGTTCTCCTGCGGCTTCACGTAGTCCTCAAAAAGGTCGTCCGCCGTCTGCGCAAAGTGACCCAGCGAAGACGCATGGTGCTTGTCGCAGTACGATTCATACGGGCCGTAGCCGTAATATTCCGCCGTGTCAAACGACTTCGGCAGGAACATTCTAAGGCCGAATCTCGGCAGGAACGGACGCTCCATGTCGCGCTTACCGTTGATCTCCGCTCTTACCTTGCCCTCGGCGTCCACCGTAAAGCGGCAGTCAAGGTGCAGGAACGGTCTGCGGTACACCGCCGCAAGGCTCAGCTTGCAATCGATCACAACAACGCCGTCTTCCTCTTTCGCGTTGCAGGCATAGACTTTTATCGCGGGTTCGTTGTAGCCGGCCTGCTCCCATTCCTTGCGCACAAACTGGTCGTTGTCCGTCGGTGCACGCCACACATTCCACGTCATCGGGCGGGTCATGATGTTCACATTGTTCTTCACCATAGACGTAAACACGCCCTCGGTCTTCGAGAACACATAACGGAAGCTGTCGCCCGTCACCGTCACGGCGCGGCTGTCCTCCTCCGCAACAACAAAGCCCTTTCTAAGCGCTTCTTCCTTGCGTGCCCCGCGGGAAACGATCAGCTGGTCAAAGCCGAGCGGGTGTCCCTTCTCAAAGAACACGCTGTCGTTCTTCTTCGCGCTGTACTGCAGAAGCACCGCCACGTCGCCCTCCGTCGGAATTGCATCCGGCAGCGTAATGACACCGCTTTCGTGCGGGGCAATCTTGATGTCGTCCATCACGCCGCAGGCCACCGTATCGCCGTCCTGCTGAATTTCCCAGGAAAGCGTCAAAAATTCTTCCGTGTTCGTAAAATCGCGGTAATTCGTCAGCTGAATTTCCCCCGTTTCGCGGTTCACAAGCGCCGCGCGCACCGGGCGAATGACGTTTTTATATTCGAGTAAACCCGTATGCGGTGTACGGTCGGGGTACACAAGGCCGTCCATGCAGAAGTTGCCGTCGTGCGGATATTCGCCAAAATCGCCGCCGTAGCGGAAAATATCGCGGTTGTCGGGCGTCGTACCGCCGTAAACGGCGTGGTCGCACCATTCCCAAACAAAGCCGCCCATAAAGCGGTCATACTTCATGATAAGCTGCTGGTACTGCTCCGCATCTCCGGGGCCGTTACCCATCGCGTGGATGTACTCGCAAAGCACCAAGGGCTTCGTGTACTTCGGGTCGACCATATATTCATCAATCCACTCCGGCGCCGAGTACATGCGGCTCTCCGTCGTCAGGGAAGACAGGTCGTTCTTGTGGCCGCGCGCATCGTAATACGTGTTCTCGTAGTGCGTCAAGCGGGACGGGTCATATTCGCGCACCCATGCGCCGGCCTTCTCAAAGCTCGGGCCCCAGCCGGTCTCATTGCCGTAAGACCACATCAGCACGCACGCGTTATTCTTGTCGCGGATGACGCTGCGCTGAATTCTGTCCATAATCGCCTTGTCGAAAATCGGGTTCAGTGCATTGTCCGCGTATTCGTCCATGCCGTAGCCGCCGGTCTGCGCCGCCGCACCGTGGCCCTCAATGTCCGCCTCGGCAATAACATAGAAGCCGTATTCGCTGCAAAGCTGTAAGAACCACGGCGCGTTCGGGTAGTGGCTTGTGCGCACTGCGTTGATGTTATGCTGCTTCATCAGGAACAGGTCGCGCTTCGCCTGCTCGCGGCTGATGGTGTAGCCCGTCACCGGGTCGCTGTCATGGCGGTTCACGCCGCGCAATTTGATTTTCACATTGTTGAAATACAGAACGCTGTCGCGGATCTCAATTTTGGAGATGCCCACCTTCTGCTCGATCACTTCATCCGCCGTGCGGAACACGATCGTGTACTGGTACGGGTCCTCGGCATTCCAAAGATGCGGGTTTTCGAGCGCAAAGTTCGGCTCCGCGCCCGCCGTGCTTTCGAGCAGAGCGCCCTCGGCGTCATACAGCTCCGCCGTCACGTCCGGCAGCCCGATAAAGTCCATCTCCACGCGGATATCCGCATGGGAAAGGTCATCGCTCACCGTCGTCTTTACAAAGTAATCGCGGATGTGCGCCAAAGGTCTGCGAATGAGGTACACGTCACGGAAAATACCGCTCATGCGCAGCTTATCCTGGTCCTCCAGGTACGAGCCGTCACACCACTTTACAACCAGCACCGCCACGGAGTTTTCACCCTCGTTCAGTAAATCGGTGATGTCAAACTCGCTCGTCGAGTGCGAAACCTGGCTGTACCCTGCAAACTGCTCGTTGATCCACAGATAGAAGCAGGAGTCCACGCCCTCAAAGTTCAAATAAATTTTCTGCGTCAGGTCTTCCGCGTTCATGTAGAAGCGGCGCAGATAAAGACCGCAGGGGTTCTCGTCCGGCACATACGGCGGGTCATACGGGAACGGATAGCGCACGTTCGTGTACTGGTGGCGGTCATAGCCCGCATTTTGCCAGCAGGACGGCACCTCAATCTCGTCCATATCCTCCTCGTCAAAGCAGATCTCACCCTCGGAGCCCTCCGGGAACACGTCTAAAAACGAGTCAAAATACCGAAACGACCATGTGCCGTTCAAAAGGCACACTCTTGTGGATTCTTCCCCGTCCTCCGGTGCCTTTGGCAAGAAGTAGCTGCGGTTTTGGCAGGTACCCACGTGCAGCACGTCCGGATTTTCGTGCATTTTCTGAAATTCCATTATCAATACCGTTCCTTTCCTGCGTGAAAACGTTTTCCACGCGTGTGTTGAAACACTCCAAAATTCAGTTGAAGCGATTTAGAACCTATGCTATAATGAGCGTACACAGATGGGGATTTTCCGCATCCCCTCTGCTACAAGATTACATGAAAAAAAGGTGCGGGTCAAGCCCGTAACCAAATAAATTTTGAGAAAGGAACAAAAACCATGACGATACAAATTCTGCTCGCCGCCCTGTTCCTTGCGGCAGTGCTGTGGCTCGGCTTTCGTGCCGCGCCGGAAACGGAGGGCGCCCCCGTCCGCCGCGCCCGTATAAAGGAAGCTACGGTCTTCGGCCTGCCCCCCGTACCCGTCTTCTGCGCCGTGCTCGCTTTAGGGCTTATCCTGCGCTTTATTCTGGGCTACAACATCAACGGGTTCGAGGCCGACATCTCCTGCTTTAAAGCGTGGGCCGCCTATACGCACGATTACGGCTTTAATAACATGTATTACCGGGACTTCTTCCTCGATTATCCCCCCGGCTATCTCTACGTGCTCTACATCATCGAGGCGTTCCGCCGCCTGTTCGGTGTCGATCAATACGCGCAGAGCTATACGCTCATGATAAAGCTCGCGCCCATTTTGTCGGACATCGCCTGCGCCGCGGCACTTTGGGTACTTGCCCGCAAAAAGCTCGGTGAAAAAAGCGCACTCCTTATTGCGTTTGCCTATCTTTTCTGCCCCGCCGTCATCGTCAATTCCTCCGTCTGGGGTCAGGCCGATAGCTTCTGCGCGCTTCTGCTCCTCTGCACACTGCTGCTTCTCTGGTACAACCACACGCCGCTCGCCGCGTTCGTCTACGGCTTCGGCATCTTAAGTAAGCCGCAGATGCTCATTTTCGCACCGGTGCTCATTTTCTGGGTCATCCGCAAAAAGGACTGGAAAAACCTCGTCCTCGGGCCCATCATCGCCCTTGCGACGATTCTCCTGCTCTCCACGCCGTTTATAAAGAATTTCGATTACCTGAAGCTCATCAAAATCTACACCGGCACCATCGATTATTATAATTACTACACCATCAACGCCTATAACGTCTGGGCACTCTTCGGGCTCAACTGGGCTGCCCTGCCGGAGCACAGCACTTGGCTGCAATTCGGCGTGCCGCTCGCAACCGTCCTCGCAGGCCTCTTACTGCTGAAATCGAAGCGCGACGACGCCGTTTTCGCCTGCCCCACCGTTTTAATGTTCACGGTCTACATTTTCTGCGTCAAAATGCACGAGCGTTATCTGTTCCCCGTGCTCCTGTGCCTGCTGCTCACCTACGTTTTCACAAAGGAAAAGCGCTTCCTGCTCCTGTTCGCGGGCACATCCACGGTGCATTTTTTGAACGTCGCCTATGTGCTGTACCTCAATAACGCCTACATTTCCCCCACGTCCATTCAAATCCTGTTCCTCTCCGCGCTGCATGTGCTCCTGTACATTTATATGCTCTATATCACGTACCGCTGCTTTATTTCCGAAAAAGCCCTGCGCCCGCTCCCTGCGTTCAAAACGCAGAAAGCCGCCTCGGCCGAACAGCACACAAAGCCCGCCGCAGCGCCCGAATTCTCCCTCATCACCGACAAGAATCATAACGTCCGCCTGACGCGTGTCGATCTTCTCTGTATCGCCGTCGTTACCCTCCTTTACGGCATCGTCGCGTTCACGAATCTCGGTGATCACGAGACCGCCAATACGACATGGACGCCCCAAAACGGCGAATCCGCCGTCTTTGAGACCGACGACGCGTACAGCGAAATTTTCTACCTGCCCGGCATCGCCCCTGCGGATAACGGCATCGGCCAGCGCGTCGGCACCAATATGAAGATTGAGGTTTCAAACGATCAAACCAACTGGACGACCGCCGCCGAAAATACGGACGGCAGCGTCTATGCGTGGAAAAACGTCTCCGTCGCCGCCGTCGGCAAATATATCCGCATCACGTCTATGTGCGATGACCTCGCCATCAACGAGTTCGCGCTCAAAAAGACAGACGGCACCGGCTTTGCAACGCTCACCGCCGTCTCCGGCAACGCGTGGCAGCTCACGGATGAGCAAAACACCGTCCCGCTCTATCCAAGCTACATGAACTCCACCTATTTCGACGAAATCTACCACGCCCGCACTGCCTACGAGCACATTTTGGGACTCGAGCCATACGAAAACACGCACCCAACGCTCGGCAAGCTCATCATCTCGGTCGGCATTCGCATCTTCGGCATGGACCCGTTCGGCTGGCGCTTCATGGGCACGCTGTTCGGTGTTCTGATGCTCCCTGCGCTCTACCATTTCTTAAAGCGCCTCTTTGGCTCCACGTTCCTCTGCACCGCCGGTACCGTCCTCTTTGCGTTCGATTTCATGCACTACGTCCAAACACGCATCGCGACCATCGATACCTACGCCGTGTTCTTCATCATTTTAATGTACGACGCCATGCTCGTGTTTATTCAGCACGATTTAAAAACCGACAGCTTCAAAAAGCTCCTGCCCCCGCTGCTTTTAAGCGGCATCTTCATGGGGCTCGGCATCGCAAGCAAGTGGACGGTCGCCTATGGCGCAGTCGGCCTCGCCGTGCTGTTTTTCGGCAAGCTCATCGTCTCTTACCGCGAAGAGAAAGGCCACGCCGCCGTGCAGAAAGCGCTCCTTAATAAATCCATAAAGCTCTGCCTCTGGTGCTGCCTGCTGTTCATCGCCATTCCGTTCGGCATCTACTTTACGGCGTTCCTGCCGCTCACCACATTGCCGCATAACCGCTACGATGTTTTCGGCCGGTTCATCGCGTACCAAACGCATATGTACAACTATCACTCCACACTGCAGGCGACCCATCCGTTTGAGTCCCCGTGGTATCAATGGCCGTTCGATATCCGCAACGTGTGGTACTACGGCAATTACAGCGCCGACAGCGAGGGCCACATCCGCACCATTTCGGTGCTCGGCAACCCGCTGTTCTTCTGGGCGTGCGTGCCCGCCACCGTGTACGCGTTCGTAAGGGCCGTAAAACGGCACTCCCGCACCGCGCTCATCTGTGTCATCGGCTTCTTGTCCGCGTATCTGCCGTGGGTACTCGTGCCGCGCTGCACGTTCATTTACCACTATTTCACTGCCGTGCCGTTTATTCTCATCGCGTTCCTCATCGCGTATCAGCGCCTTGAAAAAACAGCTTCCCTGCGCCGCGTCGTCTTCACAAAAGGCGCCGTTACGCTCACAGTCGGCAGAATTCTCCTGCTTGCCTGCGTCCTCGTGCACATTCTTATGTTCATCGCGTTCTACCCCGTGCTCACCGGCACCCTCACCACGCAGAACTACGCCAACGCTTTAGAATGGCTCCCCAGCTGGTTCTTTATCTAACGTAAACCACAGCATATATAAAAAGGGCGGCACAAAGCCGCCCTTCAAGAACCCCCTTGATAGGGTTTCTTACGAAGAACCGTCCCCCGGACGGTTCTTCTATTTTCCTGATCTTGCGTTTGGCAAAAGTATTTCGAGCTCTGCGGAGCTCGACCAAAGGCCTTGCCTTTGGAATCCACGACCTTTTGAAAAAGGTCGTCGAAAACTTTATTTGCCCGCTCTATTTCAGCTCACTTACCCCTTCACCGACTCCGTCGCCGCCGCACTGTTCACCGGCTTATTGAGGTTCTTAATCTCCTTGTTGTAGAGAATTACAAAGAATACAACCGTCACAATGAGCGAAATAAATTCGGAGATTGGGAAGCAGAACCACACAGCGCCGAGGCTGATTTTCGAGAGCAGCCACGCCGCCGGCACCAGCACAACCAGCTGACGCATCACAGACTGCACAAGGCTGTACATGCCGTGGCCCGTCGCCTGAAACAGCGTCGAAAGCGCAATGCCGATCGCCGCCATCGGGAAGTGGATCGCGATGATTCTAAGCGCCGAGTCGCCGATCTCGTGCAGCTCCGGCGTCGCGTTAAAGATGGAAATCAGCGTGCCCGGGCAGATTTCAAACACGATAAGACCCGCAATCTCAATAATAAGCGCAATCACGCAGCCGATCTTCACCGCACCCGTCACACGCTTCTTGTTGCGCGCACCGTAGTTGTAGCCCATAATCGGCATGAGCCCCTGCGTCAAGCCGAACACCGGCATAAACACAAAGGACTGCAATTTAAAGTAAACACCGAACACATTCACGGCCACTGCGGAAAATCCCGCCAAAATGCCGTTCATTGCCATGGTCATCAGCGTGCCGATGGCGTTCATCACGATGCTCGGCAGACCCACAACGTAAATGTCCTTCATCGTCTTGCCGTGGAAACGGAAGCCCTTAAATTCCAGCGCAATCGCGTGGTTGCCGAAAAACAAAATGCAAAGGCCCACAATCATCGAAAGGATCTGGCCGCCAACCGTCGCATACGCCGCACCGGCCACGCCCATGTTGAAGTTGAAAATGAGGATCGGGTCAAAGATGATGTTTGCCACCGCGCCCACAAGCTGAATGATCATCGGCATCACCATGTTGCCCGTCGCCTGTAACATTTTTTCAATGACCGCCGCAAAGAAGAAGCCGAACGATGCTACCGTCACAATCGTGATGTACGTCGTGCCCATGCTGAGCACTTCCGCGTCCTGCGTGTAAAGCGCCGTAAACGGACGCGCCACGATCGCACCGAAAACTGCAAAGACCACATACGTGATCGCGGAAAGAATAATGCCGTGCGTCGCCGCGTTGTCCGCCGCCTCCTGGTCGCGCTCGCCGAGTCTGCGGGAAATGAGTGAGCTCACGCCCACGCCGGTGCCCACGCCGAATGCCACCAACAGGTTCTGAATCGGGAACGCCAGCGAGACCGCCGTCAGTGCGTTTTGGCTCACCTGCGCCACAAAGTAGCTGTCCACAATGTTGTAAAGCGCCTGAATCAGCATCGAAAACATTGCCGGCAGCGCCATCGTCAAAATCAGCGGCAGCATCTTCGCAGAGCCCATGCGGTTGTTTGCCGGGTCCTCAAGCTTTACCGTTTTTTCCGCCATAAAATCAAACTTCCTTTCTTTTTTGTAAATTCTTTTGCAAATCTCTACGCTCCAAACGCGGTTTTTTCGCATGAAAAGACTTCGCCGCAAGCACGGCGAAGTACGCTGTTTAAAGCCTTTAGTTTTCTTTTTGTCCGACCGTTATCCTGTTCACAGTCTAAAATCGAACTGATACAGTATAACACACTTTATTTTCCGCCGCAACACTTCGCATAAAAACGCGCATTTTCACCAATTCCGCGCCCCAAAACAAGCCCTATCGTCACAGAATATTCACCTTTTGTTCTTGCATTCGACGCAATAAATCGGTACAATAAATACAAACTGGTTATACTCTGCACAAACAGGGGATCTCCGGGAGGAAACGGGGTCGCTTTTCGCCCCGCAATATTGAAATAAGGAAGGTAGAAATTTATGGCATCCGGCAAAATCATGATCGTAGACGACGATAGAAATATCTGTGAGCTTTTAAGATTGTATATTGAAAAGGAAGGCTTTGAAACAGCCATTGCAAACGACGGCAAGGCGGCCGTGCAAATGTTTGATTCCGTCAACCCGGACCTCATGCTGCTCGACATCATGCTTCCGGAGCTCGACGGCTGGCAGGTTTGCCGCGAGATCCGCAAAAAGTCCCAGTGCCCCATCATTATGCTGACGGCCAAGGGCGAAGTGTTCGATAAAGTCCTCGGCTTAGAGCTCGGCGCGGACGATTACGTTGTAAAGCCCTTCGAGACAAAAGAGGTCATCGCGCGCATCAACGCCGTCCTCCGCCGCATTGGCAAAAAAGAATCCTCTCAGGTGAAAGAAGTTCACTACGAGAATCTCTCCATCAACCTTACAAATTATGAACTCAAGGTCAAGGGCGTCCAGATTGACACTCCGCCGAAGGAAATGGAGCTCATCTATCATCTCGCCTCGAACCCGAACCGCGTCTTCACGCGTGACCAGCTCCTCGACGAAGTGTGGGGCTTTGATTATTACGGCGATTCCCGCACCGTAGACGTGCACGTTAAGCGCCTGCGTGAAAAACTCGAAGGCGTTTCCGATAAGTGGTCGCTTAAAACCGTCTGGGGCGTCGGCTATAAGTTTGAAGTGAAAGAATAAGCCGGCGAAAGGAAGGATTCCCCTTGCAAAAATCCCTGTTCGGAAAATACCTGCGCGTCACCATGGTCATCGTGCTCGCCAGCTTCATCGTGCTCGGCAGCGTCATGATGTTTGTGTTCTCGCAGTACACCAAAAGCGATAAGCGCAAACTGCTTATGCAAAACGCCTCGTCCATGGCGTCCATTACTTCCGTCGTAGACATCACGAATAACGGTGCACCGGAGCTTCTGAAAGTCTTTGTGCGCACGTTCTCTCTCAATATCGATGCCGATATTTTCGTCACCGATCTCGAGGGCAATGTCCTGTTCGGCGCCTATGCCAACAGCACCTCAAATATCGGCGCAAATTTCATCCCGCAGACGAAGATTTCGGCAGACATCGTAAAGTGCGCGTCCGAGGGCTCCTATACCGGCGACGGACGCAAAAACGGCATTTACGATACCCCGTACTACGTCGTCGGCGTGCCGCTTTATTCCGTCGCCGAAACATCATCTTCCGAGGCAGGAGGCGAAAACAGCACCAGAGTGCCTGTCGGTGCCGTTTTTGCCGCCATGAACGCTGCCTCCCTCACGGAGTATCAGTTCGCCGCACTGCAAATGTTCCTCATCGCCGCAGCCGCCGCGTTCATTCTGGCGTTCGTTGTCGTCGGCCTCTTCTCCTACCGGCTCGTCAAGCCCCTGCGGCAGATGTCTGCCGCAGCCAAAAGCTTCGGCGACGGCGACTTCTCCATCCGCGTGCCCGTCACAAGCAACGACGAGATTGGCCAGCTTGCCACCGCGTTCAACAACATGGCAGATTCGCTCTCCGGCAGCGAAAGCATGAACCGCAGCTTCGTCGCGAACGTCTCGCACGAGTTAAAGACCCCGATGACAACCATCGCGGGCTTCATCGACGGCATTCTAGACGGCACCATCCCGCCGGAGCGCCAGTCGCATTACCTGCACATCGTCTCCGACGAGGTCAAGCGCCTCTCGCGTCTTGTCCGCACTATGTTAAATCTCTCCCGCATCGATAACGGCGAGCTGAAGCTCCGCCCAAACGATTTCGATATTTCCGAGACCGTCCTCTCCACCGTGCTCACGTTTGAAAAGAGCATCGACGAAAAGAAGATCGACATCCGCGGGCTCGATACCTTGCAGCCCATGCAGGTGCACGGCGATGAAGACCTTTTGCATCAGGTCGTCTATAACCTTGTCGAAAACGCCGTCAAGTTCACAAACACCGAGGGCTACATCTCCTTCAATGTCTCGGACAGCATCGACCGCATCGTCGTCACCATCGAAAACAGCGGCTCCGGCATCCAGTCCGACGAGCTCCCCCTCGTGTTCGAGAAGTTTTATAAGACCGATAAATCGAGAAGTCAGGATAAAAACGGCATGGGTCTCGGCCTGTATCTTGTCCGCACCATCATCAAGCTCCACGGCGGCGACATTTCCGTCTCCTCCGTCGTGAACGAGTACACCCGCTTCTCGTTCTATATTCCAAAGCCGCAGGAACCCCCGAAGCTGAAGTACAATACCGGCTCCATCCCGGTCACCGTGCCGGTCGAAGATGCTGTCATCTCGGAGCGCCCCAAAAAGGAGCACCACGGCCACAAGGATAATAAAGAGCCCGATCAGAAATAAATCCAAAAGTGAGGTATCACACCATGGACGATTTTGAAAACAAAAACCCGGAGATGCAGGAGCCTGCTTCTTCCGAAGACAATATCCCCGAAACACCGGAAACCGCGGAGACCATTCCCGCAGAGCCCACCGTTTCCGATGAACCGGCCGCTCCCGCAGAACCGACTGTCACCCCGGAACCGACCGTTTCCGATGCCCCCACGGCAGAGCCGCTCCCGAATGCCGAGCAAGCGCCGGAAGCCCAGCCCATCCCGAACGTGAACATTCCGCCGCAGCCGCAGCCCGTTCAGCATACCGGCTATTATCCCCCGCAGCCGCCGTATCAGCCCTATCCGTACAACACGCAGCCAAACGCCCCGCAGTACGGTAACCCGCCGTATGGCTATGCAAACTACAACACCCAGCCGCAGCCGGGGCAGTATCCGCCGCCCTACGGACAAGGTGCTTATCCCCCGCCGTACCCGCAGAATATGCAAAATCCGTATCCGCATCCCGCGCCGCAAAAAAGGAAAATGCCGCTCGGGTTGCGCATCCTCATCATCGTCATGTCCGTCCTCGTCGCAGGCTCCGTCATCGGCTTTGCTTCCTACGGCATCTACGCCGCCGTGAACCGTGGTTACGGCGTCACAACGCTGCCGGGCGATCCGCTCATCCCGAACTTCCCGCATGAAAACGACGGCAGCGACAGCGAAACGCCCGGCGAAGACGAAACGCCCGATGCGGACGACAGCTTCACCCCGCCGGACATCGCCGTCACCCCGAATACGGAGGGCATCACCTTAGATAAAGAGCCGAATACCGCCGAGCTCGATATTGATGCCGTGTACGATAAGGTCATCCCGTCCACCGTGCTTGTCATCACGCAGAGCGGCGAAACGCAGGGCACAGGCACCGGCATTTTCGCAACGGAAGACGGCTATATCATCACGAACAGCCATGTCATTTTAAATTCCAAGTCTGTTTCCGTGCAGGTCAAAACGTATGACGGTGAACTTCACGACGCCGTCGTCGTCGGGTTCGATAAAACCACCGACCTCGCCGTGCTCAAAATCGACGGCACAGGCTACATGCCCGCCGAGTTCGGCGACAGCGATGACCTGCGCATGGGCCAGTGGGTCGTCGCCATCGGCAACCCGGGCGGCGAGCAGTTCTCCGGCTCCATCACGCGCGGCGTCATCTCGGGCCTCAACCGTTCCGTCGGCTCGTACAGCTCGAACGGCATGACGTATATCCAAACCGACGCCGCCATCAATCCCGGCAATTCCGGCGGCCCGCTCGTCAACTTACACGGTCAGGTCATCGGCATCAGTTCCGCTAAAATCGTCTCCGAGCAGTACGAGGGCATGGGCTTCGCCATCCCGATCACCGGCGCAAAGAGCATCATAGACGACCTGCTTGCAGGCGGTTATGTGCAAGGCCGCGTCCGCTTCGGCATCAAAGGCACTGCCATCACCCAGATGCAGGCCGCCATGTATGACGTCCCGCAGGGCTTCATGATCAGCGAGATCGACGAAGACAGCTGCTTTAACGGCACAGACGTGCAGGCGTATGACATCATCACCGCCATCGATGATACCGAAACGAAATCGCTTGAGGAGCTCGCAAACGCACTTTTAAATTATAAGCCCGGCGATACCGCCGAGATCCACCTGTTCCGCCCGAACGAGAGCGGCGTAGGCGGCGAAGAATTCACCGTCACCGTTACCCTGCTCGAAGATAAAGGCGAAACGCAAGGCTAACACCTGCCTGCGGCAAGCGAATGAATAAAGTCTTTAGTCAAGTTTTCTTCGAGAAAACTTGTGAATTCCAAAGGCAGCGCCTTTGGTCGTCGTCCGCAGACGACGAAACACCTTTTGCCTCCCAAAAATCAGGACGGGAGAACAAACAGTCCGGTGGACTGTTTGTTCGTGGGAGACCCAATTAGGGGGTCTCCCAATGAATTTGCGCGGCAAATTCATAAAAACCGCCTTTAGAAATCCCTAAAAATTACACGCAATACACCAAGAAGCGCGCAGCTCCTCCAAAAGCTGCGCGCTTCTTTTTTAATGATATATCTTTCTTTGTTCGATATGATATTTTCCTCGCGGAAAATGATATAACGCCTTATCTGAACGCCAACACCGCGTACGTTACGCCGCTTTCGTTCAGCGATGCCATGCCGCTGCCGTCCGTCGGGGCGGTTTGGGTCTGCAGCACCGTCACCTGCGCCGTGGAAAGCGTCACGCCAAGGCTGTTCTGGCCGCCTGCCGCTATGCCGGCGTATTGCTTTGTGCAGCCCGTCATCGCCTGCGAAAACGGCTTGTCCACCGCAAAAACGATCACCGCACTCGGACTGAAGCCGAATAAGATCGTGCGCGAGGCCGCACCCGTGCCCGTGTACGTGCGCACCTCCGTCGGCGTATCTAAACGCTTTCTGCGCGTGTCATTTAAATGCAGGTTATCGTTTTGAATGTGCCCGCCAAGCTGCGACTCTATGGCTTCGTTGTCCGCCACAAAATCCACACGGCGCGGCTTGTCCGTCCCCTCCCAAAGGCAAAGGCCGAGAACCGTTGATTTTTTACTTGCTGCCATGTTTCTCCTTTCCGCTCATAAAACGTCGAGCGCGTTCCAAGTCTTGTTTCGAAGGTCGAGCACATTCCACGAGCTCCCCACCGCGTCCTGTGCATCCCACGTGTTTTTGCCGAAATCGAACACCAAACTGAGGTGCGCAGGCAAAAACGCGCGCGCTTCGCTTTCCGCCGCCGCTTCGGAAATGCCCATGGTAGAGAGCACATTTATGTTCAGCACGCCGCCCTTTTGCGGGACGAGTTTCCCGTTGATGCCTGCCGCTAAAAGCTGCTTTTGCATCGCTTCCACCGTGTGGTCTGCGGGGGTCACCGCGCCGCGGGTCAGCAGCATCGCGCGCCGGTTTTTCGTGCTGTCCACGGATGGCACCACGCGAAACAGCGATTCAAACGCTTTCAGCCCGTCCTCCTCCGCCGTCTGCACAAACGCGTCGCGCCGCACATGAGAAAGCGTATCATACACGAGTTCAAGCCCCTTTGCATACGCCGCAAGCTCTGCCGAAAGCCACTTGTCTTCTCCAAAATACAGCCCCGTTTTTTCGAGCATCGCGCGCATGCGGGTTTCCAGTTCCGTCATTTGCCCTCCTTACTGCGTCTCCAGCACATTTACAGCGCCCGCTGTGACGATTTCCCCGGCGTTCGGCGTAAAGTCCGCCACGCTCGCCGGCACCGTGCAGTTTTGTGCTACGCCCGTCTCCATCACCGCATGGATTAGCCCCGCCGTCACAAACGGCTCGCCCACCTCAAACGCATTCAGGTACGCCGTGATTGCCGCCGTGCACGATGCTTTCGCATCTTCAAACGCGCACCCGTCCTTCGGCTTCACGTAAACTGTCACCGGCTTTTTCACAGCCACCGCTGCAGCCACCGTCACGTCCACACTGATCTCCTTGAGCTTTTCGAGCGTCTCTCCGACTTTTCCGAGCACCTCGTCCGTCACCGCGCCGTTGTCGCCGTACAGGTACACCGCCACCGTGTTCACACCGTTTGCGCGCGGCACCACCTGAACGCTTTTCACGCCCGGTGTCATCAGCGCCGCACGGCGGTACGTCTCCGTGTTCGAGCCGTTCGGCAGTGCGTAAAAGCACCGCAAAAGGCGTGTGCGCAGCGCTTCGTCGTCCTCTTTATCCGCGCCACCCGTAAACGGCACATCGTTCGTCACGCTTTCAATGCCGGACGGCGGCGTGATGAGCGTGTTCACCGCACCCTTTGCCGCGTTGCCGCGCCTGCCGCCCAAAACCGCCTGCGCCGCCGCTGTCACCGTCAGTGCGCCTGCGGGCAGCACAGCCGCCTCCGTCGTCTCATATTCCACCGCGTTTTCGCCGCTTGCCGCACACACCGTGCCCGCGGGGATCTCCGCCGCGTAGCTCAGCGCCGTTCGGCGCGAAAACGTCAGCGTGCCCACAGATTTCACCGCGTCCTTGCGCACAAGCCCGCGTTCTTCGGCGTGCAGGTCAAGCGCCTCGCCCGCCGCCGTCTGCGGAAAGCAATTCAGCTTCAGCGATTCCGCCGCGCACAGCACCGTATACAACTCGCCCGCCAGTACCTTCAGACGGATCGAAACGTCCGCCGCGTCCTCGGGCTCCGCGCCCGCCAGCGTTTTGTATTCCGCCGCCATGTGCGCATAAATTTCCTCAAATTTCACACTTTCGCCCCTTTCACCGCAATCTCCTCCGTGCCGAGCATCGTCTGGAGTCCGAAGATAAACTGCTCCCCCTCACGCCGCACGGAGACCGCCTCAACACCGGCTAAAGGCAACAGCGCCGCCTGCGCATACCGCAGCGCCCGCTCCTCGGCGTGCTCGTCCGATGCATCCAGCATATAAAACCGGCTGCCGAGCACGCGGTCATAGCAAAACGCGCCGCGTTTTAGGCAAATGCGGTTATACGCACGCTGCATAAGCGCGTTAAGCCCCTCGGCCGTCTTTGGCAGCCCTGTCGCCGCCGTCTGCGTTATGCCGTTTAAAATCACGACCTCCACGCTATTCCTCCTTTTTCTCAAACACCTGCCCATTGATGACGACCGTGCCGTCGAGCTTCAAAACGATCTCCGCACCGCCCGCTGAGAACAGCCGCACCTCGCCGGGCAAAAGCGTTCCCGCGTCGTTCACAACGCCAAGGCACACACCGCCGGTCATCACAGCCTCCGTACCCTGCGGCACGCTCACCGCCATGCCGTACGGCACCGTTACAGTCGGTGCACGGCGCTCCAGCTCCGTGCAGACGGAAATCTCCCCGCCGCCCGTCGTCACAACGCCCGTTTTCACACTTTCGGCCTTTTCCGCCGTCTCCTTTTTCGTCAGCCACATGTTCATGCCTCCTTTAAACCGGTTCAAAATGCAGCTCGGTCTTCACGTCTTTCCCGCGCAGCAAAACGTTTTTGGAGATGAGCCGCACCTCGCCAAGCTCCTCCGTCCGCATCGTGTCCCCCATGTTCCCGTCTATATAAGAAGCACACGTCAGCTTTAGTCGCTTTGCCGCCCTGCGGCTTTCATTTAAAAGCGCTGTCGGTGCTGTTTTCGCATAGGCGGAAAGATACCGCACGCGCACCTGTGGGGCCAAAGGGTCGTGATATTCCGCGCTGTATGCGCCCGTCTGCGCGTTTTGCACCGTAACACCGCTCAGCATTTTGTACGGGCAAAAAATCACCTCCCGCGCCGTCACCCGGTCGGGCTTCACCGTTTTCGGCACGTAGCTTTCAAAGTGCACGCCACCGCTTTTGTCCGTATACGGCGTACAGTTTAGATATCTCTCAGAGAACGTTTGCAGCGCTTCAAAACAGCTCACGCCCTTTTCAACGGTCAAAACGCCCTCCACCGGCCGCCTGTCGCCGCCCACGGCGTGCAGCCCCAGCGGCATCAGATACATCCGCTCCAAAAGCCGCAGCGAGGGCAATCTAAGCTCCATCGGTGCCGCCTCGTTGTCGAGCAAAAGCGCCGCGCGGCTGCGCAGGAAGAAGGCCTCCGTGCGCGCGCCGTTCTGGCATTTCACGCGGTGTTCGTCCACGATACCGTCAAAGAGCACCGCGCCATCCTTTTTAAGCACCGCCCCCACGGGCTCTTCCGTAAAAAGCCGCTTTCCCACACTAAACCGCACCGTCAGGTTGTCCGCCACCGTGTCCGCGTCGCTTCTTAAAAGCCATTCGCTCGGCTCCGCTTTCGGTGAATGCCTTTCACCGCTTGCAAACACAAACTCAAGCGAAAAATCCGTCACGGAACATGCACCTCCTCGCCGTCTTTCAGCGCCGCAATACACGCGATATGCCGGTTATTCTCCGCCAAGCGGTCAATCGAAACGCCCGTAAAATACGCGTAATCCCACAGGCTCTCGCCCGCCTTCGCGCGGTATGTCCGGCCGGAGACCGCTTCGCTTTTCCCCGCCGTCTCCACAAAGGCGAACGTGTACGGCACCGTGTTTTTCTCCGGCACGCCGATGAGCGCAAGCTCGCTCAAAACCGCCTCAAACGGCCTGTGCCCCGGCAAGTACAGAGTATCTGTTTCACCGAAAAGCGCCTCTAACTCGCGGTAAACCGCCATCGCATTCTCCCCGGTGAAGTGCCCCGTGCCTGCTACGCGCGCCTTGCGCTTGCCGACCGCCTCCACACGTTCTTCGCCGTCAACACTCACCGTCTCACGCAGCAGGCACGCCCGCTCGAGTTTTAATTCCGTCGGGTTCACCGGAAACACAAAGCTGCCAAACTGCATCGTCATCAGGTTCATACAAACCTCCTATCCGCACGAAGCAGCGCGGGATATCGCCGCTCCTCGCGCTCCAAAATGCCGGAGAGCGCCTGTGCGTTTTTGTTTTCTTCTTCCACCTTATGCCTCCGTTCCGCTTTGTGTTCTCTGTGTGATTTTTTCACACGCACCCGCTTCTATCACAAGCTTATTTTCGCTCGCCGCTTTCAAAACGCAGTGCGTGTACCGCGCGCCGCCTGTTTGCAGTGTGAATTCGCCGGGGAGCGCCTCCTCGCCGCCCGAAAACCCGTGCAGCACAATCGTGTACACCGCTTTGCCCGCCACCGCCGCATACGGATTTTCCTCGCCGATGGCGTAATAGCGCTTGACCTTCGCTTCGTGCGAAATTTTCACCGCGTCCGCCGTAAATACCTTGTCGCCGATTACCACCGCTGCGCGTGCGTTATCCGCCGCACCCGTCGCCGCCTGCACCGTGCAAAGCGTCACAAGGCAACTGAGCGCCGACGAGTACGTCGTCTCGCTCCGCCTCACACTGCGCAGCGCACACGGCAAAGACGACACCGCCTCACACACCGCGTCAAACAGCCGCGCGTGGTCGTCCCTTTCGCGCGCATACAGCTGCACGCCGAGCACCGTTTCAAACACACCGTCCGCGTTTTCCTCCTGCATCACGCCCACCGTCACCGCGGCACGCTGCGGAAGCCTTTGCAGCGTGCCCGTAAACGCCGGGCGCACCGCGCAATCCGGCAAAAGCGCTTTCAGCTTTTCCGCAAGCGCCGCACTAAGCTCCGTTCCCGTCATCTTTTTCCTCCTTTTCCAGCACCGCGCGCACGTAAAGCGCCCCGCAAAGCCCGCTTTTTTCCTCGGCATATAAAACGCGGAACGTCTCGCCGCCCACAGTCAGCCTCGCGTTCTCCGCGCCGCAAAGCACTTTGCCGTCGCCGAAGTAGACATACAGCGGCTTCATCGCCCCGCCGAACGTCTCCGTTTCCGCCTGCAAGGCCGTTTTGTCTTCCTTCAGGCGATGCACAACGCCGCGGCAAACGACCTTCTCGCCGCTTATCTCCGCCGTCATCTGCTGCGCCCTCAAAAATACATTTCTCACACTGTGCCCTCCGTCACACCGAAGTAAAAATCCTCATCACGCAAAAGCCCGGACACCGCCCGCTCGCACTGCTTTGCATAGGCGAGCGCCCTTTCGCTGCCTTTGTCAAATTCCGCGCGCACCTCGCCCGCCGTCAAGCTTTTCGGCGATGCTGCTTCCTCCAAAAGCCAAAACTGATACGCCGCCTGCGCCGCAGCCGCTGCGCACAGCGCCTCCTCATGCGCGTTTTCTTCCTCCTCAGTGCAGCAAAGGCGCGCTTTCAGCCGCTGCACCGCATCGCCGCTCAGCATCAAAAGCAGGTCTTCGCGGTCGTCATTTGTCAAAAGCTTCAGCCGTTCCAGCACGTTTCGTATCTCCATTTGCCCCTCCTTTTTTTATTCGGCAAAGCCGTACCAAAGCGGTACGGCTTGCCAGAATCGAATAAAATCAGTAGCTAAGGCCCTGTGCGGCGCCGCCGTAGATCTGTGCAAAGCCCGCCACGGCGCTCACGGCCGCGCGCTCCATCTGGCGGTCGATAAGCTTGTCGTAGTCGGTCAGCACATCACCCGCCTGCACCATCTCAAGCGCACAGTTCTTGTCGAGCGCAATGATCTTCTTCGCGTCCATGGACGGCACATGGATGAGCGTCGCGCCAAGCGGCGTGATGAGCTTGCCCGCACCCTTAATGTTGAGGCTCGCCTGCGCGTCCTTAAACTCCGTGATTTTAAGGAGCGCCTGCAAAGCAGTTGTTCCGGCCAGGATCGTATTGAAGTTATAGTCGGAAAGCTTGCCCCACAGCGTCACAAGGTCGTTGTAGGTCGGCGCAGCGGTAAGCGCCGTCACGGTGATGCCCGTATTCGTGCCGTCGCCGTTTAAGAGCACGTCCACTGCGTCCTTCATCTGTCTGCGCGCAATGTACGCACCGATCTGGCGCAGAATGACCGTAAAGAGGTCCAGTCTGTGGTGGCGCAGCGCTTCGTAGGAGCTGACAATCAGTCTGCCGCGCTTATGCAGCGTCACAAGCGAGCCCGCCGTCTTGATGACCGTCTCCGGAATGGCCGCGCCCTCCGCTACGGGGTCTTCGATCTTCTGGTCAGAAGCCGTCGCCGTCTGCACGGTGCGGTAATCGAGCGTGTCGATCTTCGTCACGGTCGCCGCGATGTCCGGCAGGGAAGACGCCATCTCCATGCCCTGGCGCACTGCGCGGGCGACGTATTCCGGGAACAGCGCTGCGCTCTGGGAGGAGGTGAAAAACTTCTCCACGGTGTCGCAGTTCGCACCGCTTACACGAATGCCGAAGCGTTTAAGCTGTCTCTGGTACGCATCAAGCCCCGCAAACGGTGTGCCCGCGTAGTTCTGGGAGCCGTCCAGCTCCTCCAAAACCTGTGTAAAATTCTTGCCCGGCACGCCGTACATGCCTTTTTCGAGTGTAATGTTTTCAAATGCCATTGTATAATCTCCTTTCTTAAATGCGGAACGCGCCGTCGTCTGCCGCGTTCGTGTCTTCCGTCTTTTCCGCTGCCAGCTGCGGCATTACGGGCATTTTGCGCTCCGCCGCTTTTGCGAGCGCCGCCGCCATTTCTTCCAGTTCTGCAATGCCGAGCGACTTTGTGATCGCCTCCGTCAGTCCGCGTTTAAACTCCGGCTGCGCCACGGCGCTCAGCTTATAGATGCGTTCGCACAGCGCCGCACGGTAGCGGTCGCCGCACTCCGCGCGGTCGAAAAGCGCTTTCAGCTCCGTTTTGAGCATGTTGAGCTCCTCCTTCGCCACCGTCACGCTGTTTTCGCCGTCCGCGAGCTTTTTTACAATGTCGTACACCGTTTTGACCTCCTTTTTCTTCTCCGATTTTTCAAAGCGCGGCGAAAATTTCTTCACCACGCCCGCCGCGCGCTGCGCAGGCACTGCCACGAATGAGAATTCATACGCGTCCGCCGCGCCGCTTAAAATACGCACACAGCGCTTGCCGTTGTACGTCTTCCCCGGCACGTGCACACAGCTTTCCGCGCCGCACACGGAGCACACGCGCTTTTTCACTGCGCACCCCACGCTGACTTCCTTGCGTATGCCGCTTTCAATGGATTCAATAAACGCCTTCGTCCCGTCGTTTCGCGGCACATACGCCTGTGCTGTGAGCTGCGCATACGGCTCGTTTAAAGATGTTACCTTTCCGGGAATTTCCTTCACCGCAGCGTCAAACACGCGCGCCGTCTGATTTTTGCTCGTCGGCTCGTGGTCTAAAATGCCCGTCTTGCCGACAAACAGCTTCGCAAGCTCCTCGAGTGCCTCTTTCGTAAAGCACTCACCGTCTCTATCCACTTCGTTGTCGCACAAAACGACCGAAAACGTGTACACCTCCTCCGGCTTATAGGCGCGGCGCGTGTAAAGGTTGATCTTCTCCATCGCCGCTTTATCCGGCTGTACCGCCGTTACCGTCTCGCTCAAGCTTCCCCCTCCTTTAAAAGCTGCTCCGTCTTCGCCATGAGATATGCCGCGTTCGCGTGATCGACTTCGTCCTGCATCGTGATCTCGTTCCAATCGATTTCCACCGTGTCGTCAAGACCATTTAGCCGCAGCCACGTTTTGCAGATCTTCAAAACCGCCGGCTCCAAAATTCTGCGGTACGCCGTCAGTTCGCTCGTCAGCATGTCCGCCTGCTGGCTCGACATGCGCTCCGTCGAGGACCACGAAAGCCCCAGCAAAAACGGCGGAATGCCCATTTTCGCCACAATCTGCTCCAGCATCTGCCGCACGGGCACTTCGCTGTCCATCTGCTGCCCGTCCGCGCCGATGGCTTTAATCTGCACGTCGCCCACCGCCACAAAGTCACTCACGCCGGGGCCGTGCATCGCACGGCTCCACTCCTTTGCAAGCTGCCCCGCGCGGTCACCCGCGTTCATGTATCCCTCGTTTTTGCACGTCACCGCAAAGCGCACATTGCCCATACGCTCCCAGTTGATGCCGACGGTGCGGTAAATTTTCAAAAGCACCTCGCTCACAAACGGCAGGCCCTTTAAAATGGAGCTTCCCACCGCGCTGCCCGGCATCGGGTTTAACGCCGAAGTCAAAATGAGCTCCGGGTAGCGGCACGGCTCCGCACGCCCGTCCCTTACGACGAACACGCCCGTTTCAAGCGGCGAGATGAGCCGAATCTCGAGGTCTTCGAGCGACGCATTATACAGCGCCCGAATTTCCCCGTTTGCGAGTACGATCTCCCCAATCGCATTGCCATACGTTAAAAGCTGCTCAAAATAGGCCGATAAAAAGTTATCGATGCCCATGTTGCAGCCGTTTACGGGCACGGTTTTTAAAAACCCGCGCAGCGCGTTTTCCGTGTGCTTTTCGGGGCAATACACCTCAAACCCGCCGATAAGACGCACCAGCTTGTAAATTGCCGCGTCGATGATCGGCACCTGCTCGCGCAAGGCACGGTACAGTGCACGCTCGCCTGCCGTCACCGGCAGCACCGGCGGGTACCCGCCCTGCGTCTGCACCGAAACGGCCGTGCGCTTCTCCTTTTTCAAAAATCCCAAATGCTAACTCCTTTCCCCGTCTCCCTTTGCACCGCGCAGGCAAAGCTTTCGCCCGCGCCGAGCACCGTGGAGACAAAATAGCGGATGTCGTCCATGGCATGGTCATTCTCCTTCACAGGCACATCCCGCGCGCCGTCGTCTGCCCAGCGGTAGAGGGAAAACTCCCGCACCGCGTCCACGCAGCCCTTTGTCACCTTGATTTGCCCCGTGCGCAGCGCCGTTGCCGTCATGCGGACGCCGTTTAAAACGTCGTTTTTCGCCGCCGTCACTGCAAAACCACGGCTCTGCAAAAGTGTGATAAAGCTCGCCGCCGAGGGGTCGCATACAATCACATTGGGCGTTCTGCCGCAAATGAGCTCCAAAAAGCCCTTAAAGTGCTCCTCGTCCGTGCGCCGCGTGTTTTCAAGCCGCGCGTCAAAGTAATACTCGTCTGCGCGGTACCACACGCCGCACAAAAGCCCCCAAAGGCCCATGGAGGTCGGGTTTACCGTGCCGTAATCGATGGACACCGCGTACCGCTCAAAATCCGCTTTCGGCACTTCGCACAGGAGGTCAAGCGCAAACGGGTAAATCAGTCCTGTCGCCGCCGTCCACTTGCCCTCGATGAACCGGCTGTAAAACGCGCCGGAAAACATCGTTCGGTAGCGCTTGCGCACGTCTTCACTCAGCGACGGATTATCCTCCATCGTAAAGTGTAAATACAGCGCGTTTCGGCTCTCGGCTTTTTGTATCCACTCGCGGTAAAACCAGTGCTGCGGGTGCTCCGGGTTGCAGTTGAACCACAGCTTCGCGTTTTTTAGCGAGCAGCGCGCAATGCCCTGCTCCACAAAAGAGCGCGGCATCAGCGCCACCTCGTCAAACAAAACGCCGCCGAGCGTCATGCCCTGAATGAGCGCCGCGCTCGATTCATCTCGTCCGCCGAAAAGGTAAAAGCGGTTTTCTCTGCCCTGATACGATAGGATAATCTCGTTCTCTGCCTGCCGCACACGCATGGAAAAGCCCATAGATTTTAGCTTTGGTATAAGCTCCGCGACCACATTTCTCCGCACAGAACGGATCGTTTTGCCGCACACCGCAAAGCTCGTATTTTGAAAGCGTGCCATCGCCCACAGAAAAAAGGATATCCCCATACAGGTGGTTTTGCCGCTGCGCACCGCGCCGTCGCAGATGACGGCAAGCTTATCCCGGTGCGGGCTTTTTTCGCCCCACCAGCATAAGACCTGCATCTGCTTTTCGGAAAACGGCGTCACGGCTTATCCCCGTCTTTCAGCGCCGCCGCACCGCTTTCAATGGCGGAGAGCAGCGCCTGTGCACCCGTCCCGCTCGTCTCGAGCTCACTGAGGAGCCGCAGCGCTTCGATCCGGTCGAAAAACCGAATTTCCATGCCGCCGTTTTTCGGTCTGCGAATTTCGGAGACGGCGAACAGATCCATGTTTTTCAGCGTGCGCGGGTTCACGTCCTCGCAAAAGAGCAGCCTTACGGCATCATGAATGCCGCCGAACGCCAATCTGCGAAAGCCCTCCTTCGCCGTTTCGTTCACCATGTTCCACATCCTCTCTGAAAGTTTTGAAGCGCCAAACGGCGTTCGTTTTTTCGCCCGCCTGTTTGTCTCTTCACCCATACCCCCAAAACGCAGAAAAGTTTCCCTCAAAAGGGAAACTTTTCAAATTCATGTCCTCCGATGTCCTGCAATGTCCTACAATGTCCTCTGATGTCCGGCGATGTCCGGCGGTTTTTATTCAATTTCAGGCTCCCTCTGATTGAGGAAAAGGAAGAGATAACGCGCATCAACGCATGCTCACAGCTATATAAAAAGGGCGGCATGGAGCCGCCCTTTCAGGGAACCTATGCAACTGGGTTTCCTATGGCTAAACAGTCCCCCGGACTGTTCAAGCAATGCAAAGCATTGCTTTCTACCATTCTTAGTTTTTTGTTAGGCAATAAGATTTCGCTTTCTGCGGAAAGCGACTTAGGGCGCTGCCCTAAGAACCCGCAAGTTTTCTGAAGAAAACTTGACCAAAGACTTTATTTGTCGTTCTCCGTGAGCACATCGTGCATCAAAAACGGCAGACATTTTTCGAATTTCACGCCCCAAATGGTGTTGTCACCGCACGCTTTTCTCGTTTCTTCTATGCACTTTGCGGTGTACCGCACGGCGGCGGCGCAGGCTTCCTTTACCGTTTTGCCGTTTAACATCGCCCCCAGCATCACGGCCGCGAAAATATCCCCCGTGCCGTGGTATTTGCCCGGCACGCGGTCGGAAAGCACCAGCGCCGTCTCGTCTTTTTCCCTATCGTAGCACGCCGCGCCGATTTTCTCCCCGTCCGTATACGCACCCGTCAAGATGACGACCTTCGGCCCAAAGTCGGAAAGGGCTTTCATTACTCTTTTAAGCTCCTTTTCGTCATACGGCCCGTCCTTAAACGGCTCGTGCAAAAGGCAATACGCCTCTGTCATGTTCGGCGTTAAAATGTCCGCTTTTTTGCAAAGCCTCGTCATGCTCTGCGCCGTTTCTTTATTAAAAATGCCGTACAGCGTGCCGTTGTCGCCCATCACGGGGTCTACAAGGCGCAGCGGGCGGCTGTGTTCGTCCGTAAACAGCTCGAAGATTTCCCGCACAGTGTCAATCTGCTCGCGGCTGCTGAGGTATCCGGAGCAGATGCCCTCAAACGCGGCCCCCTCGCGCTTCCAGTGCTGTGCCGTTTTCAGCATATCGTCCGTCAAATCGCGGTACACGGGATCTTTAAAGCCGCCGTGTGTGGAAAGCACCGCCGTCGGCAGCACGGATGTCTCGCACCCTAAGGCGGACAGCACCGGCAGCATCACCGTAAGCGAGCATTTCCCCGCACCGGAAAGATCGTTGATGACCGCCGCGCGGCGCGGTTTTTCTTCTGTATTTAAAAACTGCATCGGGTTTTTCCCTCATTTCAAAAGTATTTCCGCTTTTATTGTAACCGCGGCGGAAAATAAAGTCAATTAGCGGTTTACAGGTGAAAAAAAGAATGGTAAAATAAAGGGTACACGTACAGGCATGCCCTGCACCCGCGAAAGGAGCTTTCTATGAAAACCGAAAAGCAACGCAAGCTCATCGTTCGCATCGGCGCGGCGATTTTGGCCGGGCTGATGATCCTCTCGGCACTTTCCGCCGTACTATTCAGTTGAATACATTCAACCGTAGAAAAAATTAACCCCTTGAAAATACATTGTAAAGGAATGATCCACCCATGAGTAAACCGAAGTATTATATTTCGACGGCTATCGCCTACACCTCCAGCCGCCCGCACATCGGCAACACGTATGAGATCGTGCTCGCCGACAGCATTGCGCGCTATAAGCGCATGGAGGGCTACGATGTCTACTTCCAGACCGGCACGGACGAGCACGGCCAGAAGATTGAAGAAAAGGCCAATGCCGCCGGCATCACCCCGAAGGAATATGTCGACAACGTTGCGAAGATTGTCAAGGCGAACTGGGACGTGATGAACACCTCCTACGATAAATTCATCCGCACCACGGACGATTACCACGAAAAGCAGGTACAAAAGATCTTTAAAAAGCTCTACGAGCAGGGCGATATTTATAAGGGCCACTACGAGGGCATGTACTGCACGCCGTGTGAGTCCTTCTTCACCGAGTCCCAGCTTGTCGACGGCAAGTGCCCGGACTGCGGCGGCGAGGTCAAGCCCGCGAAGGAAGAGGCATACTTCTTCAAGATGAGCAAATATGCAGACCGCCTCATCGACCACATCAATAAGCACCCGGAGTTCATTCAGCCGCCGCAGCGCAAAACGGAAATGATGAACAACTTCCTCCTGCCCGGCCTGCAGGATCTCTGCGTTTCCAGAACCTCCTTCAAGTGGGGCATTCCGGTCGATTTTGACGACAAGCACGTCGTGTATGTTTGGCTCGACGCGCTCACAAACTACATCACCGGCATCGGTTACGACTGCGACGGCAACTCCACCGAGCAGTTTAAGCGTGATTGGCCGGCAGACCTGCACCTCATCGGCAAGGACATCATCCGTTTTCACACCATCTACTGGCCGATTTTCCTCATGGCGCTCGACCTGCCGCTGCCGAAGCAGGTATTCGGTCACCCGTGGCTTCTGATGAACGGCGGCAAAATGAGCAAATCGAAGGGCAACGTCATTTACGCAGAAGACCTTGTAAACCTCTTCGGCGTAGACGCGGTGCGCTATTTTGTCCTGCACGAGATGCCGTTTGAATCCGACGGCACCATCACGTGGGATCTGATGATCGAACGCACGAACTCCGACCTTGCAAACACGCTCGGCAACCTTGTAAACCGCACCATTTCCATGACAAACAAGTACTTCGGCGGCGTTGTAGAGAACAAAAACGTCGTAGAAGATGTCGATAACGACTTAAAGAGCGTTGTGCTCGCCACAAAGAACAGCGTGCAGACGAAGATGGATCAACTGCGCGTGGCAGATGCCATTTCCGAAATCTTCACGCTCTTCAAGCGCTGCAATAAGTACATTGACGAAACGATGCCGTGGGCGCTTGCAAAGGACGAAGCGAAAGCCGACAGACTTTCCACCGTTCTCTATAATCTTGTGGAAAGCATCACGATCGGCGCGGCGCTCCTCACGCCGTTTATGCCGGACACCGCAGAGAAGATCGTCGCACAGCTCGGCACGACCTTGCGCGCATACGATACGCTCGATACGTTCGGCGTTTACCCGAATGGGGGTAAAGTAACAGACAAGCCGGAGATTCTCTTCGCCCGTATCGATCCGAAGGAGATGGACGAGAAGATTGCCGCTGTGGAAGCGAAGTACGCTCCGAAGGAAGAGCCGAAGAAGGAAATTGAGGGTCTTGCCCAGATCAATATTGAAGACTTTGCAAAGGTTGAGCTGCGCGCCGCAAAGGTCGTTGCCTGCGAGCCGATCAAGCGTGCAAAGAAGCTCTTGAAGCTCACGCTCGACGACGGCACCTCCACACCCCGCACGGTCGCGTCCGGCATCGCGAAGTGGTATAAGCCGGAAGACCTCATCGGTCACACCGTCATCGTCGTCGCGAACCTGAAGCCCGCCGTGCTCTGCGGCGTGGAAAGCCAGGGCATGATCCTTGCGGCAGACGCAGGCGAGGACGATGTGCGCGTCGTATTTGTGGACGGCACCCCGGCAGGCTCCAAAATTCGCTAAGGAAAATCTCTATGATATTTGATTCCCACGCACATTACGACAGCGAGCAGTTCGACATCGACCGTGACGAGCTGCTCGGCTCCGTACTGCCGCAAAAGGGCGTCGTTGCGGTCATCAATATGGCAGCCGATTATGAAAGCCTCAAAAAAACCGTGGCGCTCTGTGAAAAATACGATTATATCTACGGTGCAGTCGGCATCCACCCGGAGTGCGCAAACGACCTGCCCGATAACTGGCTTTCGGACGTGGAAGCGCTGCTTTCCCACCCGAAGATCGTCGCCGTCGGCGAGATCGGCCTCGACTACCACTGGGAGGACGAGTGCCCGCGCGAAAAGCAGAAAAAGGTGCTTATCGCCCAGCTGGAGCTCGCGAAAAAACACGACCTGCCCGTTGTCATCCACGACCGCGAGGCCCACGGCGATATGATGGACATTCTGCGGAAATACAAGCCGAAGGGCGTCGTGCACTGCTTTTCCGGCAGTGCGGAATTAGCACAGGAGACCGTAAAGCTCGGCATGTACATCGGCCTTGGCGGTGTTGTGACGTTTAAAAACGCGCGCCACAGCGTGGAGGTGGCAAAGGCCGTCCCGCTCGACCGCCTTTTGACCGAAACGGACGCGCCCTACATGGCGCCCGTGCCATTCCGCGGCAAGCGCTGCGACAGCTCCATGATCCCCTACGACGCGGCGAAGATCGCCGAAGTGCGCGGCATCACGGCGCAGGAGGTTTTGGAAACCGCCTGCGAAAACGCCTGCCGCCTTTTCGGTATCACGCTGCCGAGCGCCGCAAAATAAAAGGAGCGATCATCTTGACCATCACGTATGAATACGGCGATAACCTCTACATCAACGTCACGAACCAGTGCCCGAACGCATGCGACTTCTGCCTGCGCAACAACAGCACGGGCAGCCTGTACGCGGATAACCTCTGGTACGAGGGCGCGGAGCCGACAAAAGAGGAAATCTTAGCCGACCTTAAAAAACGCGACCTCAATTCATATGCGGAGATTGTCTTCTGCGGCTACGGCGAGCCTGCCTGCCGCTGGGACGACATGCTTTGGCTTGCCGCGCGCTTAAAAGAAATGGGCAATTACACTCTGCGCGTCAACACGAACGGCCTTGCAGACTGCATCACCGGGCGCAACGCCGCGCCGGAAATGCACGGGCTTTTGGACATTGTGTCCGTCAGTTTAAACGCGCCGACCTCCGAAAAGTACGATGCGGTATGTCACTCGAAATACGGCCCTGAGGCGTTTGATGCCATGCTGCATTTTACGGCAGAAGCCGTAAAAAACGTGCCGCATGTGGTAATGACGGTCGTCAGCACCATGCCCGCAGAGGACATTGAAGCCTGCCGCAAGCTGTGCGAAAATGCCGGCGCCAAGTTCCGCGTACGCGAGTATATCTCCGAATAACTGCATAAAATAACGAAAGCAGAGTGCTCAATCCGAACACTCTGCTTTTTGTTTTGTGATTTTAGTTTAATTTAATCTTGAATGTGATCGGCTTATCGGTCGTGTAGTTTGTCTTGATATGCAGGCCGCTTTCGTCACGCGTCCACGCGGGTGCATCGTCTGTGCCGAGCACCGAAACGCTCTCGACTAAACCGTGGTACACCGTACCGGCGGTGTGCTCCTGCATACGCAGGGAGTGAATGTGGTATTCGCCGTTGTCGTTCGCCTTCAGTGCAATGGCAAAGAGCGTATCTCCCTTTGCCGTAAAGCGGAAATCCTCGCCCGTAAAGTTCTTTTTCACGCCGTCGGAAAAGCCGCCGTCCTGCACCTTTGTGGGGCCTTCGCCGAACGTCCTCCACACGTGCGTGTCATAAATTGCTTCGCCGTTCATCTGCATCCAGTCGCCGATGGCAGCCAGCACCGCGGTGTCCTCATCGGAGATGGTGCCGTCCGCTTTCGGGCCTACGTTTAAAAGCAGCGCACCGTTTTTGCTGACGATGTCCACAAGGTCGCAGATGATGTCCCCCGCCGGGCGGAAGTCGTTGTTTTCCGTGTAGCACCAGGAGTTCAGCGCAATGGCGGTATCGGTCTGCCAGAAATACGGCTTGATGTCCGCCATTTGCCCGCGCTCAATATCCGGCACCGCCGTGCCGAACATGTACGCATCGAATTTATAATCGATGGCAACCTCTTCGCCCCATTCCGCAGCACGATTATAATAGTACGCCGCCGCTTTTTTGAGGTACGGCTTTGCCGCCTCCTGCTGAATCCACCAGTCAAAATAGAGAATTTTCGGGTGATAATTGTCGATGAGTTCGCACGTGCGCACAAGCCAGTCTTCCATGAATTCTTCAGAGGGCTTGCCGTCGATGGCATCGAAATTCTCCGGGTCGGGCATGGAGGGCCAATAGAGGTCGTCGCGGTCCGGGTTTTGCGGCATATCGCTCTCAAACTTTTTGCCGTTGCTCATGAAGAACCAGTGTTCAATGCGGTGCGAAGATACCCCAAGCGTCATGCCCTGCGCTTCCACGGCCGCTTTCAGCTCGCCGACTATATCGCGCTTCGGTCCCATCTCGTAAGCGTTCCAGTGCGAAATATTTGAGCGGTACATCTGGAAACCGTCATGGTGCTCCGCCACCGGCACAACGTATTTTGCGCCCGCCTTTTTAAAAAGCGCAGCCCATGCGTTCGGGTCGAATTTCTCGGCCTTAAACATCGGAATGAAATCCTTGTAGCCGAAATCCTTGTGTGCACCATAGGTTTTGATATGGTGCTCGTAGACCTTGGAGCCCTCTATGTACATGTTGCGCGGGTACCATTCGCTGTCAAACGCCGGCACGCTGTACACGCCCCAGTGGATGAAAATGCCGAACTTCGCCTTTTGATACCACTTCGGCGTCTGCCAGCTTGAAAGGGACGCCCACGTGTCTTTGTACGGTCCCTTTTCGATCACGTCGTCAATGCTCTGCAATGCTTTTTTCATATCGATCATACTATTTTCCTCCCAAAAGGAACTTTTCTCTAAGAGATTTTTCTCTTTCCCATTATACCAGCACATCAGAAATTTGCAAGACAAAAGCCGACGGAAACCCGCCGGCCTTTTGCTGTTATTTGTTTCTGTAATAGACATCGTTTAATTCTTTGAGCCACTTTTTGTCGATGCCGTCGAGTTGCTCCTGCGTGACGCGGAACGCCCAGTTGCCGTTCGGCACGCCGGGCACGTTCATTTTTGTGTCCTTGCCGAAGCCGCAGAGGTCCTGCACCGGCACAATGACCGTATTCGCGGGGCTCTGCCACAGCGTGCGGATGACGGCGTGGCAAGAAGCACTTTCGCTGCCGCCGACCGCCCAGTCACCGCCGGGGAACGCGCAGTATTTCAGCGCATGCTCGCGCTCATACGGCTGTGCCTCCCACAGCCAGCCGAGCACGGTGTTGTTATCGTGCGTGCCGGTATAGGCCACGCAGTTTTTCGGGTAGTTGTGCGGCATGTGCATGTTGTCTTTGCCTTCCATAAACGCAAACTGCATCACGCGCATGCACGGCAGCTGCGTTTTTTCCAGCAGGTCGATCACACCGTCGTCGATGATGCCGAGGTCCTCGGCAATGATCTTTGGATTTTTGAACGTGCGGTTCACGGCGTCGAAGAAATCCGTCTTCGGGCCGTCGAGCCACTGCCCTTCTTTGGCGGTCTCCGCTTCGGCGGGCACGGCCCAGTAGGCGGAAAAAGCGCGGAAGTGGTCGATGCGCACGGCGTCAAACAGCTTAAAGCACGCGCCGAGGCGATCCATCCACCAACGGTAGCCGTCTTTTTTCATCTCTGCCCAGTTATAAAGCGGGTTGCCCCACTTCTGGCCGAACTCGCTGAAATAATCCGGCGGCACGCCCGCCACATTCTTCGGCTCGCCGTCCTCTGTCAGATCGAACAGATGGCGGTTCGCCCACACGTCGGCACTGTTTCTCGCAACGTACATCGGCAGATCGCCGATGATCTCCACCCCTTTGCTGTTTGCATATTTTTTGATCTTCTTCCACTGCTCGAAGAACGTGTACTGGATGAACTCCATGAAAAGCACGGTCTCGGCCTGCTCCTCCATCGCTTTCGCGACGGCTTCGGGGCGATGAAGCTTCAGGTCTTCGTCAGCCCAGTCATACCACTCTGCGCCGATATTCGCTTCTTTCAAGATGATATACAGCGCGTAGTCCGGCAGCCAGCTCTTGTTTTCCTCGGCGAACGCGCGTACCTTATCGCGGTAGGCTTCGTCCGCACGGGTAAATGCGCGGTATAAGACCGGAATGCGGCGCAGCTCCAGAAAATCGAACGCGGCGGAATACGGGTTTGCATACATCTGCTCGCGCAGCTCGTCGTCTGTCAGTAAGCCCTCGTCGCGCAATTGCTCGAGGTCGATGAAATTGCGGTTGCCCGCAAACGCCGAAATGCTGGCATACGGCGAATTGTACGCGTCGGTCGGCGTGAACGGCAACACCTGCCAATAGGTGCAGCCGGTGTCACTCAAAAAGTCGATGAACTCTTTCGCTTCCTTACCAAAGCAGCCGATGCCGTAGGCACCGGGCAGGGAGGAAACGTGCATCAGCACACCGCTTGCTCTTTTATTCATGGACTTCTCCCTTCTTTTGCATAAATTGCTCAAATATTGAGATATTATATCTCATAAACTTGTATAAGTATACCATACTTTATAAGGCTATTCAATGGTAATCTTACACAGATTTCAGGGAGAACTTTTGAATTGTACGTCATTCGATCAGGAGCACCACGGCGCTTACGTCGTCCTCGTGTCCGTCTGTGCGGTCTTTTACGGCGCGCTCCACAATGCGCTCGGAAAGCGCCTGCGGGTCGTCGTCCTCATAGTTTGCAATGAGGTCGCATAGCCACTCCGTGCCGGAAGCCGTCACGCCGTCCGAGACCATGACGAGCATATCGCCCGCATCGAGGTCTTTTTCGCTGCGGGCAAAGGCGATTTCCGGCAGAATGCCCACGGGCACGCTTTTGGCTTCCAGATACTCCGTCTTCTTGCGCCTGCGCAGCACCGTGCCCGCAGCACCCGCCTTGCGCAGGGAGACGTGCCCCGTAAAGAGGTCGATGCACGCAACATCCAGCGTTGCAAGCGACTCCTCCCCACCCTTTGCGAGCATGGCGGAGTTGATCATCTTCAGTGTGCTCTCAAATCCGATACCGGCTTTTAAGAGCGACTGCGCCATACCCGCGGTCATTGTGCCGTCCACAGCTGCCCGGCCGCCCGTGCCCATGCCGTCGCTTAAAACCGAGATATAACGCCCGCTGCCGTCCGTGAACGCCTCGGCGCAATCGCCGCAGAGAGACGCGCCGTTTGCTGCGTGCTGCGCAAAGCCGCGCTGCACGGCATAAACGGGCTTCTGACACATTTGCAGCTTTAAGGTATCGCCCGCCGCCGTCACGCTCGGCTGAGTGAACGTGCGCCCGCACGCGCCGGAGATCTCGCGTGTCAGCTGCCCTTTGTTGATGTGCACCCCGTGTGTGCGGCAAATGTTTGCTTCAATCGTCATGCGGCCGAATTTATCAATGCGGCAGCAGACTTCAATCGGCGTGAGCTCGCGGTGGCGCAAGACCTCGCGCACCTGCTCCGCACTGTCCTCATCAAAGCGCTGGTACTGCTCGAATTCCTCCGCCATGTCGCCGAGCATCTGCGCCGTGGAGCGGAAATGTTCTTCGACGATGGCGCGCACCTGTTCGGCGCGCATACGGGCGCTTTCTTTTGCCAAAAGCTCGCGGTATTCGCCGTTTACGGCATCTCTCAGCTCCATGGCACGGTTGCAGCGCGTCAAAAACGGCACATCAAAGTCGCTGCGTTCGATTTTGCCGCGCTCCCGCAGCGGATACGAAAGCCGCGAGAACGTTTTTTGCGTCTCGTCGCGATTTTTGCGCCAGCACACTGCGCATTGGCTGCACCCGGTGCAAACCTTCTCCGCCGCGCGGCCGTACACATGCGGCAGGTCAGCCGCCGCGGTCGTCTCCAGCTTTTCCGAGATGCGATCTACGGAATCCGATGCGCTGCGCATGGCTTCCGCCGTATACCGCAGGCGCAAAATAACGTTTTTTCTAAGAGAATCGCCCGGCAGCCTGTCCCCGTGCGCGGTGAATAAATTGGAAAGCCGTCGGCTCTGCGGCAAAAGCATGTATAAAACGGAGGCCGCGGCCACCTCCACCGCGCCGTAAAACACCTGCGAAGTGCTGTTCACCTGTAAGGATGCGATGCCGTTTGAAATGACGAACGCCACCGCCACGGCGAATTTACCGAGCGGCGAGAACACGCCGGCCATCAGCCCGCCGAGACCGTACGCGCCGGAGAGATACGAAAGTCCCGCCGTGGAGAGCCCCTGCACCGTGCCCGCCGCAATACCCGCCACCGCGCCACCCGCAAGCCCGCCGATGCGCGCGCAGACGAGCACCGTCAGCACGATGAGCACGCGCCCGACGGAAATATGCGAGACGGTCACGTTTGAAAACGAGAGCAGCAAAACGCCGAGCGAGACGATAACAGCCGCCACGTCGCCGCTGTCAAACACGGCGGTCTCGCGGTGGGTCTCCAAAAGCTGCACGGTGCGGCGCAGAAAATACGCCGTGCCCGCCGCCAAAAACGACTCCGCAATGTACATGGCGAGCACATTTGAAAGCGAGCCGTTTAAAAACACCATGGCGATGCCCGTCGAAAGCAGCGGCAAAAACGCTGTGACCGGTGCGAAGACCGGATGGTCGCGGATGGATTTTAACTCCGACAGCGACCAGCGGATGGCCCCCACGGCGAGCAAAGCCGCGATGTAGCGCGCGGGGATATCCACGGGCGACGGGAACAGGTAGCCCACCGCACCGCCGAGGATGACCGCCCACATGGTCGAAAACGGCGCTGCCGCCGCGCCTGCCGCCGCAAACGGCGCGTATTTGCCGAAGACGAGCCCACGCGCCGTTAAAAAGCCCGCAAGGCCGCCCGCCATCAGCCACACCGCCCTGCGCACATACGGTACGGTAAGGGCCGCGCTTATGCGGTCCCGCACTCTTAAAACTGCTTTTTCCTCCATTGTCTTTTCCGCCCTTTCCTGCACTTTGTCTTTTCTGTGCTACCATTATACGAAGCCTCGCCCGCAGGAAAACACGAAACAGGCAGGCGGGTTTTAGGATTGTTTTGTGAAAAGCACAAGGTTTCTGTCGCCGCGCCTTTCATGCGCATTTTCCTTGTCGGTTTCTCTTGCTTCCCACGTGGAAATTTACAGTTTTCCGGCTGTGCCGACTTGACAAACCGTAAAAAATGGCTTAGAATAGCGGTAATATCAAAACCGATGATTGGAAATAGTACCCGATGCAAAACGGCAAAGAGAGCCCCTTTCGGTGAGACGGGGTGCGGGCTGCGCGGCGAATGGCTCCATGAGGGCGGGCGGGAAAATCGCCCGACGTTTGGCCGCGTTAGAAGCCAAGCCGTAACTAC
The DNA here is from genome assembly GCF_046974225.1 of Hominenteromicrobium sp. Classification (NCBI taxonomy): domain Bacteria; kingdom Bacillati; phylum Bacillota; class Clostridia; order Eubacteriales; family Oscillospiraceae; genus Hominenteromicrobium; species Hominenteromicrobium sp. The sequence continues at coordinate 203,703 of NZ_JBKWAE010000003.1, forward strand.
GGCTGTAAAGCGGGCGTTTATGCGCCAATTTGGGTGGTACCGCAGGAATTTGACCTCTTGTCCCTTAGAGTTTGGGACAAGGGGTTTTACTTTTTGGGGTGCATCTGAAAAGTCAAAAACTTGTCTATTCCACAAATACGGACGGTTTCTGCGTTGAAAATCCTCGGCAGCCGGAAGGCTTCCTGCGGTTTTCGCCTTGAACCCGCCTCGTCTTTGCGAAATATCCTGCGTTTCCTTTGTTTTCAGATACACCCGTAAAAGCTTAAAAGTGCAAAATCAAATGAATCATAATAGAAAGGTGATGTTACGATGGAATACAAATTTTCAGACCGCGTGCTCACGTTAAAGCCCTCGGCAATCCGTGAAATCTTTAAATACGCCGCTGACCCGAGCTATGTTTCGCTTTCCGCCGGCAACCCTGCGCCGGAAGCGTTCCCGTCTAAACAGCTTGCCGCCATTTCCGCAAAGCTGATGGAAGAAGAGCCGATTTTGGCGCTCCAGTACAGCACAACGGAGGGCTATCCGCCGCTTTTACAGCATCTTAAGGCGTACATGAAGTCCTCCCGCAACATCGGCACCGAGGACGACGGCGTGCTCGTCACAAGCGGCGCACAGCAGATCATGGATCTGTTCACAAAATCCATCTTAAACGAAGGCGAAACCGTTATTTGTGAAGCGCCGAGCTTCATCGGCTCTTTAAACGACTTCCGTTCCTACAAAGCAAAGCTCGTCGGCATCCCGATGGACACGGACGGCATGAACATGGAAGCGCTGGAAAAGGCGCTCGAGACCGAAAAAAACGTGAAGTTCATCTATACGATTCCAAACTTTCAAAACCCCTCCGGCATCACGATGAGCCTTGAAAAGCGTCACCGCCTGTATGAGCTTGCCAAAGCGCACGACGTAATGATTCTGGAAGACAACCCCTACGGCGACCTTTACTATGAAGGCGAGCCGCTGCCGAGCATCAAGTCGTTTGATACGGACGGCATCGTCCTCTACGCCGGTTCATTCTCTAAGGTCATCTCCCCCGGTATGCGCGTGGGCTACGCCGTCGGCCCAAAGCCGGTTCTCGCCAAAATGACCGTCTGCAAGCAGGGGCAGGACGTGCACACGAATATCTGGTCGCAGGTTCTGTGCTACCGCTTCATGACGGAATATGACTTTGACGCGCACCTTGCGGGGCTTAGAAAAATCTACACGAAAAAGCGCGCTTTGCTCCTTGACCTCATGGAAAAGCACCTTGCGCCGTACATCACGTGGGACCCGTTCAACGGCGGTCTGTTCGCGTGGTGCCACCTGCCGAAGGGTGTTGACATGATGGAATTCGTACAGAAAGCGCTCGAAAAGAAGGTTTGCGTTGTGCCGGGCACCGCATTTTTGACGGATGAAAACGAGCCGTGCGACGCGTTCCGCATCAATTTCTCCACCCCGACCGATGAGCAGCTCACAAAGGGCATCACGCTGCTTGGCGAGACCATCCGCGAGATGGTGGAAAAATAAAGGATATCAGAGAGGAAAATCACCATGGAAAATACCGTAAACACCACACCCGAAACAAAAAAGAAGCGCGTTTTGAGCATGATTCAGCCGACGGGCATGTTCACGCTCGGCAACTACCTCGGCGCGCTGAAGAACTTCGTCGCGCTGCAGAACGACTATGAATGCGTGTACGCGCTTGCCGACCTGCACGCCATCACCGTGCGCCAGAACCCGGCGGAATTCCGCAAAAACACGCTTTCCGCCTACGCGATGATGCTCGCGCTCGGCATCGACCCGGAAAAGAGCATTTTCTTCATCCAGAGTCAGGTGCCGGAGCACGCACAGCTTGCATGGGTATTGAGTTGCTACACCCAGTTCGGCGAGCTCTCCCGCATGACGCAGTTTAAGGATAAATCCGCAAAGCACGCCGATAACGTAAACGCGGGGCTGTTCACTTACCCAAGCCTGATGGCGGCGGACATTCTGCTGTATAACGCCGATTACGTGCCGGTCGGTGCCGACCAGAAGCAGCACCTTGAGCTTTGCCGCAACATTGCGGAGCGCTTTAACGGGCTTTACTCCCCGACATTCGTCGTGCCGGAGGGCCTTATCCCGAAGACCGGTGCGCGCATCATGTCTTTACAGGACCCGACGAAGAAGATGAGCAAATCCGATGAAAACACGGCGGGCTTCATCACTATGCTCGATACCCCGGCGGAGATCATGAAAAAGTTCAAACGCGCTGTCACGGACAGTGAAGCCCGCGTCTACTACGGCGAAAACAAAGCCGGCATCAATAACCTGATGGGCATTTACAGCTGTATTACGGGCAAAAGCTATGACGAAATCGAAAAGGAATTCGAGGGCCGCGGCTACGGTGATTTCAAGACCGCCGTGGGCGAAGCCGTCGTTAAGGAGCTTGAGCCCATTCAGGCGCGCTATAACGAGCTCATCAAGGACAAGGCATACCTTGAAAAGTGCTACAGCGAAGCCGCGCCGCGTGCAGAGGCCATTGCACGCCGTACTTTGCAAAAGGTCATGAAGAAAGTGGGGTATTTGCCGGTCGCACACTGAGCATACGGGAATTGACAATTTCTTTCTAAGCCAGTATAATGGACATGGAAATCGAAAAGCCGCAGCGGTCTGTTTCCGCGCGGCTTTTTTCTTGAGAAAATAAACGACCCTTTTTACAGAAAGGATGGATCCAATGGCAAAGCACATGGCCGGCAAAAATCAGCGCCCGTATTCTGCCGAAGACAGAGCGCGCCGCGCCGCAAAGGCTGACCCGCGCAGCGCGGCTTCCGAGCTGACGCCGGAAACGCTGTACGCAAAGCAATCGTCACAAAGCGAAAAGCGCGTCCCCTCCTCCATAGAAAATCTGCATTTTACCCCGAAGTCGCCGAAAAACGGTCCCGAGGGCTTTGAAGAAACACGCGAATATCCCGCACCGGCAGCGCCGCAACAGGAAGCGCCCCGCTCGGCGCGCCCCGCGCCTGCACCCGCTCCACGGCCGGAGCCGTATGAGGACGAAGACGACTACGAAGAGTACGAAGAATATGAGGAAGGCTACGACGATAAGCCGCGCCAAAAGCGCTCGCCCGTCGTGCCCATCGTCATCGTGATGATCGTTTTGGCCATCGGCATTTTGGGGTACATTGCGTACAGCCTCGGTGCGTTCGGCAAGCTTTTACCCGCTGCCGCCACACCTACGCCGGAGCCCACACCGGAAGCCGCCGCAACGGCAGAGCCGACACCTACTCCCACCGCAGAGCCGACTGCCACGCCGGAGCCCACACCGCCGCCGATCTATGACGACGGCACGGAGGGCCACATGTCCTCGGGCATTCTCATCTACAATAACAAGGGCTTTGAAATGTTCTACGGCAGCGACAGCATGGCGACCGCCTACGCCGAAACGCTGAATGACTGTGCAAGCCAGCTTTCCGGCACAAAGGTGTACAGCATGGTCATCCCGAATCACTCGGAATTCGGCGTGCCGGAGCGCGTGCGCAATTACTATGAGGAAGCTTCCCAGCGTGAGAACACCATGGCGGTCAACAATACGCTTTCCGCAAGCATCACCGCGGTGGATATTTACGATGCGCTGAACCTGCACAACAACGAAGACATTTATTTTGATACCGATACCCACTGGGCGCCGCTCGGCGCGTTTTACGCGTATGAAAAATTCTGCGAAGCGGCAGGTGTAACGCCCACGACGCTCGACAGCTTCACGAAAACGTCCTCTGACTTCACGGGCTACCTTGCCTACGTTACGAGCGAAGACGTGCTGAACAACAACCCCGATACACTCGATCTCTACGACCCGAAGTACAACTACACATGCGAAATTTCGTATGACGGGCAGTATTTTGAGGAAACCGACAGCCTCAATAGTCACGACGAGAGCCTCGGCTACGCCATGTACCTGCACGGCGATATGGGCTGCGTGCGCATCACGAACCACGACCTTTCCACGGGCCGCAAGCTGCTTGTGGTGAAGGACTCCTACGGCAACGCCATGGGTCCGTTCCTCGGCGCAAGCTTTGACGAGGTACACGTGGTGGACTTCCGCTACTTTGAAGGCGACCTGCCGACCTACTGCACGGAGCACGGCATCACGGACGTGCTTTTCGCCGTCAACGAAATGGCCGTCAATACCGAGCAGCACCAGAATTCAATCCGCGCTCTGTTTGATTGAATCAGCGCCTCCGCACCCCGAAAAATCGCATAAAAATCGCACCGCACGCTCAAAAACGAGTGTGCGGTGCTTTTTTGTTTGAAGCGCTCCGTTAAATCCAAAATTCACCGCAAGAGCTCCGGGTTTTTTTCCAGAAACGCCTGCAAGCTGCCGTCTTCGTAGCGGTAACTCATCACAACGCCGCCGGTCTGCGTCTTTTCGCGCGCTTGTCCCATTGCGGCGCCGAAGTGATTTACCCATAAACCCACAAAACGCAAAGCCTGTACACATGCGCGCATAGAAAAACGGCACCGTTACAAAAACGCGGTGCCGTTTGCTTTTATTGGGTTAGATCGACTTATATTCGTCCAAAAGGCTTTGGGCGAGCTTGGAGTTGACGACGGCGAAATCGTCCGGGGATTTGTAATCGAGCGTGCGCAAAACCTCCTGCGACTGGCGGTACACGGCCATTTTGGTGGTCTGGTACACGGGCTCCTGACGACCCTTGACGAACAGTGCGAAACGCAGTTCCTCCTCCGTTGCGGCGCAGAAATAGGCGTGCACATTGCCGTCCAGATTTTTGCGCACCACGGTGACGATGGCGTTTTTCACAAGCTCCACGGCGGCATCATCGAGGCCGGCCTCGAAAATGAGGATTTTCTCCTTTAACTCCTGCGGGTTTTTCACGCTGCGCTTTTTCAGCGCGCGCACGGCGGGGATAGGCTCCGCGCCGGATACCGCGCCGGAGGGGCGCAGGCAGATCATAAACGCGTTCATCGGGTCATGGTAGATCATGGGGTACGCCATCTGCGCGGTGTAGCCGCAGTGGAGGCATTCCCAGTCAAACATGGATTCGCGCAGAATGTCGCGGCGCAGCTCGGGGTTTTCCTCCGCATTGACGCTTGTGTACATCTCTAATTTCTGCGTCTGGCCACAGGCGGGGCAGACAATATCTTTCTGTATCTTCGTAGACATCAAATTCACTCACTTTCTGCAAACGGAACCTGCCCCGGAGCAAAAGGTGGGCGTTTTTCCGCGCAAGGAATCAAGCGGACCTCAGGTCCGCCTTTTAACGTTCATTTTAAAGCGCATTATTCGTAGGGAACTTCTTCGCTTTCGTCTTTTTCGGGCTCAGTCGTTTCGGGCTGCTCGGCGGCAGGCTCTGCCGCTTCCACGGCTTCGTCTACGGTACCGTCCGGCACGAATGCGGCTTCTTCGGCTTCCTTTTCCTCTTCCGGCGTGGGAGTGTACTCCTGCACGTCGTCAAGGGTGATCTCCTCTTCTTCCGCTTCGCTGTCATCCTCACGGGTCAGGGCTTCCAGCTTCTCCACAGCGGCATCGATGCGCTTCTGGGCGGCTTCAATGTCGATGCAGTACGGCTCCGTAACGGTGTTCTCTGCATCGCGCAGGTTGTGGTAGTAGTAGCGGCCGAGAGCAAGATAGGCGCGCTCCTCTGCCTTTTCCTCACAGCGGATAACGGTGCGCAGGCGATTCATGAGCGCAGTGCGGCGGTTCTTTTCCTCTACCACTTTCACAGCACTCTGTACGGCGCCGCCGGCTGTCTTAAATGCGGCCGAGATATTCTTCAAAAAGTTCATGGTAAAACTCCTTTCGGTCAAAACGCCAAGGCGTTCAGTCATTTCAAGTTTAAATACACCTTTATTATATATCAAAAAAGCGCAAAATAACAGCCCCAAAATGTAAATAATTCCATATAAATATGCAGAAAAGCGGACATCGCAGGACATTATAGGACATCGTAGGACATCTTTTGAACATTTGTTCCGTGTTCGATTGACATCTCGGAGATTTTTGTTTATGATGAAAGCTGACGAACACATGTTCTATTTTGAAACGAAAGGATCGTGACTGCGAGTGAACGATTACATTTCCTGGGGACAGGAGTATTTGGATGAGGCGGAGCGCATCAAACGGCGGCTGCTCGTCATCCGCGCCGAACGCGACTATGACATTGCAGGCGAGCAGGCCCAGCGTGTGCAGATGCTTTACACCATGTATTTGGAGTGCCTGGTAACAGGCCATGCGCTGCAAAAGCGCGGAAGGAGGGCGGTTTCGTGAGCGGATATAAGCCCCTTTCCGCCGGTGCACGGCAGGCGAAGCTACTCAGCCGCATCGGCGCAGAGACAAACAAAAATGAGCTTTTAGAAACGCAGGTTTTGCTGCGGCGCGCCATCGGCAATGAGCTGACTGACCGCCAGCGCGACTGCGTGCAGCTTTACTACGGCGAGCGGCTGACAATGCAGGAGATTGCGGACGAGCTTCGCCTGACGCGCGGCACGGTGTGCAAGCACCTGCAAAAGGCTTCGGCACGACTTTCGCACGCTTTGCAGTATTCCGCGCTCGGCATGCGTGCGGAGCAAAGCCGCGACCGATAATCCCCTTGAAAAGTCTCTCCGATTGTGCTACTATTTGTACAGACAACTCAGCATAGATCACAGCAGATTTATCTGCGGAAAGGCTTATACTATGGATTTGATTCAAATTGACGAAAACGGGCTGCATCTCGTTTTTGAAAAGACGGAAGATTTCGGCTGCAAGCTGCTGCACTTCTCTGCGCTCCCCTTTGACGAGCGCAGTTTGCTGCACGTGCACGACCGCGAGACGGGCGGCTTGCGCCTGAACACCGAGCGATACAATCTCTTGGAAATTATGATCTCCGGGCAGAACCGACCGGGCGAGCGCCACGGCAACAAATACATTTCCACAAGCCCCGGCGACCGCATGAAGCTCGTCTATTTTGCGGACAAGCACAACGAGTTCGGCCGCAAGCTGGAAATCCACATGGAAGATAAGATCTGCGGCATTGAAACGATTTCGCACATGCAGTTTTATAACGGCGTTCAGGCTGTACGCTGCTGGACGGACGTGAAAAATGTCGGCACGGAGCCGCAGGGGCTGGAATACGTTTCTTCCTTTGCCCTCACCGGCATCGAAAAAGAGGGTATGCTTTCGACCGACGACAAAATGCGTGTCTGGTACCCGCACAACGGCTGGCAGCGCGAAATGCAGTGGGAAAGCTACACCTTCCCGCAGCTCGGTCTCGCCCGCTGCCAGCCCGAGGAAATTCAGCGCTCCTCTAAGGTGATTGGCGCGACGAACATCGGCAACTGGTCTACAAAGGAATACCTGCCGATGGGTCTGCTTGAAAACACGGAAACGGGCTCCAATTTATTCTGGCAGATTGAGCACAACGGCTCGTGGCACTGGGAGATCAGCGACCAGATGGGCAACTTCTACATTCAGTTGAGCGGCCCGACGGAAACGGAATCGCACTGGTGGAAGAATTTGCAGCCGGGCGAAACATTTACGACAGTGCCGGTGTGCGTAGGCTCCACGCTCGGCAAATTTGATGACGCCATGGGCGAGCTGACGAAGTACCGCCGCATGATTCGCCGCAAAAATGCAGACAACGAGAAACTGTGCGTCATTTTCAACGACTACATGAACTGCCTGTGGGGCAACCCGACAACGGCGAAAGAGCTGCCGCTCATCGACGCGGCGCACAAGGCGGGCTGCGAATACTTCTGCGTGGACGCAGGCTGGTATGCGGACGGCTTCTGGTGGGACAACGTAGGCGAATGGCTGCCGAGTAAGGAACGTTTCCCGAACGGCCTTGAGGAAGTGATGGACTACATCCGCTCGAAGGGCATGATCCCGGGCGTGTGGCTCGAAATTGAAGTAATGGGCATTTGCTGCCCGAAAGCCGCGCGCGTGCACCCGGACTGGTTCTTCACACGCCACGGCAAAAAGGTGCACGACCGCAGCCGCTGGCAGCTCGATTTCCGCAACCCGGAGGTCGTGGAGCACGCAAATGAGGTCGTTGACCGCCTTGTACGCGACTACCACGTGGGCTACATCAAGATGGATTACAACATTGAGCCGGGCATCGGCACGGAATTAAACGCCGACAGTGTGGGCGACGGTTTACTCGGGCATGAGCGTGCATATCTTGCTTGGCTCGATTCCGTCTTTGCCCGCTACCCCGACCTTGTGATTGAAAACTGTTCCTCGGGCGGCATGCGCATCGACTACGCGATGCTCTCGCGCCACAGCATTCAGTCTACGAGCGACCAGGAGGACTACCTGCGCTATGCGTCCATTGCGGCGAACGCGCCCTCGGGTCTGACGCCGGAGCAGAGCGCCATTTGGAGCTACCCGATGAAAGGCGGCGGACGCGAGGAAGCCGTATTTAATATGTGCAACGCACTGATGCAGCGCATCCACCAGAGCGGTCATTTGGCGGAAATTCCCGAGGAGGACTTCACGCTTGTCAAGGAAGCGCTCGATTATTACAAAACAATCCGCGGCGACATCAAGCGCGCGCTGCCGTTCTGGCCACTCGGTACGTCGCACTTTGCGGACACGTGGGTCTCGCTGGGCCTTAAAACCGCGCACAAAGCGTACATCACCGTATGGAGACGCGGCGCACCGGACGGCCGCTGCACGCTGCCCGTGGATTTCCTGCGCGGCAACGAGCACGTAAATGTGCGCTGCGCATACCCCGCAAACCACAACACGAAATGCGCATGGAACCCGGAGAAGGGCACGCTGACGGTGGATCTCCCCGCCCCCATCTGCGCCAGAATTTTTGAGCTTGAATATTAAACCTGCGCCTGAACCCGTACAGGACACCGTGCAAAATCCCGATGCAGACGAAGAAAGACATCTCGCGGAAGAAGCGCGGCGCAAGGCGGAGGAAGCGCAAAAGGAAGCCGAAGAAGCGCGGCAGCGCGTGGAGGAAGCCCAAAAGCGAGCGGAGCGTGCCGCACAGAAAATGGAAGACGCAATGAAGCGCGCCAAGCTTGCACAGGAGCAGTTAAAAAAAGCGCAGGCAGAGGCCGAAAAGCTCAAAAATCAGAACAAAAAGACGTAAAAAATCGCCCGCAGGCACGGAAAACGGTTGCCTGCGGGCGATGGTTTTTGAATTTTACTTTTCGATGTCTTTTTTGACGTTCTGCGGAGCAGTGGGCGAAGAAGCGGGCTGCACGGGCATCTGCACGGAAGCCGCTGCGGGTGCCGAAACAGGTGCGTAGGCGCTGCGCATTTTGGCGGTGGTGACCATGTGCTTTGCGCCCTTTGCCATGGCGATGATGGTAGGCACGGCACCGATGACGGCGAAGAGATAGACCTGTGCAAGGCCGCCGAAGTAATCGCCGGAATCGACATAGCCTTCTTTGATAAGATCCATCATGGCGCGGAACGCGGTGAAGAAATCGGTCTCATAGAACTGCGCCGCGGTGATTGACCAATCGGCCTGATACGCAAGGAAGATCATCAGGAGCATCAAAACGCAGGAAATGATGATGCCCGGTGTGCCGAGCTTTTTGCCGAGCATTTCGTAGCCCTTTAACGTGCAGATGGCCATGACAAGGCCGGAAACGGCGGCGACGTAGCCGAGCTGACCGACGATGACGATGACGACGGCGCCGATAAGCGAACCGATAAGCGCACCTACGATGCCGGGCAAAACCTGCTCCTGCTTCTGCATTTTTGTCTGGTTCTGCTGCGCGGCGGCTTCGCTAACCTGCCCGAAGCACGGTTCACACAAAAGGTATGCGTTGCCGGAGACGGTGTAGGCGTCTACGCCCTCCGGGCGACCGCAATGCTCGCAGCAATTTGTATACCCGTTTGTTCTGAGGAACGTGATGAGCGTATCAAGCGCACTGTGCAGGGCCTCTGCCATTTTATCTTTATTGCCGGAGAGCTTCACAAGGAAATTGACGCGGAAACGCTGCACGGTACAGCCGCTCAAAACCTTATTCATTTTCTCAAGCGGTTTGAAATCCGCGGGATTCGGCGCCATGCCCATGCGCGAGACCGAAAGCGAAAGCATATAGTAGACGCGGTTGTTGGCGTTCGGCATAATGGTGACGGTATACCCCTGCACATTGCCGAAAACGCCCTCTGCATTCGGGTCATACATAAGGCCGTTCACACCGGCCGCTGCCGCAAGCTTTGCCATTTGACTTTTGTTCATATCCCAATCCTCCAAATGTTGTTCTTTACCTGTATTCTACTATATTCAGGTTGGTTCGTCAATCGGGTAGCGCAGGAAGTTTTTGTTGCCGAACTCGCCGGAATGTACCTTAATGGCGACGTTGCCGGGCAGCTTGCAATCGAGCTGCTTATACATTTCAATGACCTTTTCAGGGGTGACCGTTTTTGTGAAATAAACCTTGGGTTTCACGAAAACTCCTCCTAAGAATTCGTTATGCGCGGGTGTGACTCCTCATACATTTCTATAACATTAAAAGTTTGCTTTAAGTCAATATGCGTTTTGGCTAATTTTGCACTGGTCAATTTGGTGTGTTTACCGGATTTGCAAGTAGAATGTTCAAAAAGTCTTTTCTTCCGGAACCTTCTGCGGTAAAATAGGGAAAAACGGAGCATGATGCAGGAAAGGAAGTATTTTGATGCAGAAACCGCTTGTCAGCGTGATCGTGCCGATCTACAACGCGCAGAACAACATTGTGCGCTGCGTGGAGAGCATTCGGCGGCAGACGTATGAAAATCTTGAAATATTGCTTTTGAACGACGGCTCTAAGGACGTGAGCTACCCGGTGTGCGAGATGCTCTCGAAGGCAGACGCGCGCATCGTTTTGATTGATAAGGAAAACTCCGGCGTTTCGGCGACGCGGAACCTCGGCATGCGCATGGCGCGAGGCAAATATTTGCAGTTTGTGGACGCGGACGACACACTGGAGCCGTTTGCGACAGAACTCCTCGTTCAGCGTGCGGAGGATAACAACGCCGATCTCGTCATTGCGGCGTATAACCGCATTGTGCCGTACAAGCCGAAAAAGGAAGCGAAGCTTGACCCGCTTTTGCCGAATAAAAAGAAGCAGCTGACGGAGCAGCTGGCGAAATTCCAGACATTCGGCTTTCTGCCGATGGGCTTTATGACAAAGGAGGAATTCGCCTGCGGGCTAATGCAGGAGCCGGCGAGCTTTTACTACGGCGTGATGTGGAACAAGCTTTACCGCGCCGATTTGGTGCGCGCACACACGGACGTGCGGTGCAGCGAGGAAATGACGTGGAGCGAAGACCTGTATTTTAATTTGACGTACATACGCTATGCAGAACGGTTTTTTGCGCTGACCGCGCCAATCTACAACTACTACGACAACCCCGGCAGCGCGGTGCATCTGACGAAGGTGCGCACGGCGATTACGGCGCGCACGGCGCTTTTCAGCTACTACAAGGAATTATACGAGCAGCTTGGGCTGTACGAAGAAAACAAGCTGCAGATTTTCAAATATCTCATCTCCTCTTCGGAGGCGTGAGCGCGGAAAGGACGTTTAACATGGCATTCGTACTCGACCAAACAAAACCGAACCAGAAATATTTTGAGGCAATCTGCGGCATTCCGCACCCCTCAACCGAAGAAAAAGCCGTAAGCGACTACGTGTGTTCCGTTGCGGAAAAGCTCGGTTTAAACTACGAGCAGGACAAATTTTGGAATGTCATCGTGCGCAAGCCGGCTTCTAAAGGGTACGAAGACGCGCCTGTCGTGATGCTGGAGGGGCACATGGACATGGTATGCGTGAAAACACCCGAGAGCACGCATGATTTTTCGCATGACCCCATTGAGATTTATGTCGACGACAAGGGCGACATCCGCGCGAAGGACACGACGCTCGGCGCGGACGACGGTTACGGCGTGGCGTACATGCTGGCTGTGATGGAGGAGGATTTCCCCCACCCGCCGCTGGAGCTCGTCTTTACGGTGCAGGAGGAAAACGGCTGCAACGGCGTGGACGCGCTGGACGCGGGCAAGCTGAAATCCAGAAGAATGATCGGCCTTGACGTGATGGGCGAGACGGTGGAATACACAAGCTGTGTTTCCTGCTTTACGAGCGACCTGATGAAACTGACGAAAACGTGCGAGACGGAGCCTGCAAAGGGCGCGGCCCTCATGCTGACGGTTTCCGGCGTGCAGCCGGTGCACTCCGGCGCAATGGTGCACCCGGAGCAGTTCAATGCGATTAAGATCACGGCGCGTTTGCTTAATGCGCTTTCCGAAAACGGTGCGGTGTACCGACTTTCCACCATGGCGGGCGGCGAAGCGGAAAACTATGCGCCGGTGGAGACGAAAACGGTGATCCTCTGCGACGAACCGGACACTGTGAAGGCGATTTTAAACGGCGAGCTTGAGAAAATCGACCGCGAATTGCAGGACGGCAAGCAGAATTTGACGCTTGAAATCCGCGATGCGGCGGCGAACGAGATGCTTTCGGATGCCGATACGCAGGCGATTGTCGATTTGATCTACCTGATGCCCTCGAACACGGTGGCAATCCGGACCGCGGGCGAGGAGATGACGGCGACGAACAACGTGGGCACGGTATCGTTAAACGGCGGCGCATTTGAACTGGTGATGTCCGACCGTGCGGCGAGCCGCAGCTTTAAAAACAGTGTGCTCGGCCGCGTGAAGCGCTTGGCTGAACTCTGCGGCTTCACGCTTGAGACGAGCCTGCGCTATGACTCCTGGGAATACCAGCCGAACTCCTACATGCGCCGCATGACGGCCGACCTGATGAAAGAAGTGTACGGCCACGAGATGATGGAGACGGCGTGCCCGGGCGGACTTGAATGCTGCTCTTTACTGCCGCGCATGGAGGGGCTGGACATTGTGATGTTCGCGCCCATCGGCGAAAACTGCCACACGACAGACGAATACATGAATCTAAAATCGTTTGACCGCGTGTATGATTTCCTCAAAACGCTGCTTGGCAGGTTGAAATAAATATTTATAATTTGATATAAATATTAAAAAGCACGCCCCTTTCCGATGAATTTCGGGAACCGGCGTGCTTTACTTATCTGCGGTCTATGGTGACAACGGTGCGATAATCGGGGTCGAGCTTTTGAATTTCGGCCTCTAACTTTTGGGTGATGACGGCGTCGCTGTCCTTCACCGAAAACGGCACGGCTGCGTCGAACACGATATTACTGTGCGTAACGCCCCAGATGACGCGGAAATCGTGAATGGTGACGGTGGGGTACAGCGCGGTGACGAGCGACTGCACTTTGCGGTGCAGCGCATCGGTGCGGGCATCGCCGACGATAACGGGGTCAAGGTGAATGACCATGTGGATACAGAGGTCACGGCTGAAATCACGCTCGATGTTATCGATGAGATCGTGGCTGACGAGAATGTCGTTTTTGGCATCGACCTCACAATGGGCAGAGGCAAAACAGCGGCCCACGCCGTAGTTGTGCACAGCAAGGTCATGCATGCCGATGATGCCGGGATACGAGAGCATTTTCTCGGTAATGGTCTGTACGAGTTCTCCCTCCGGCGCTTGGCCGAGGAGAGGATCTGCGGTGCTGATTGTAAGCTGCACGCCGGAGAACACGATGAACAGCGCAACCGCCGCGCCCATGTAGCCGTCCAAATTCACGCCGGTGAGCATGGTAATGACGGCGCCGAGCAGCACGACGCTTGTGGCGATGACATCGTTGCGGCTGTCCTTGGACGTGGCTTCGACGGACTCGGATTTGATCATGCGGCCGACCTTGCGGTAAAAGAGGCACTGCCAGAGCTTTGCCAGAATGGAAATGACGAGCACAACGAGGGCGACGGGCGTGAGGGCGTTTTCCTCCGGCGTGATGATTTTCTCAATGGACGACATGCCGAGCTGAAGCCCGAGGAAAATGACGATGAACGAGACGATGACGCCCGAAAGATACTCGATGCGCGCGTGGCCGAACGGGTGCTTTTCATCCGCCGGCTTACTTGCCATTTTAAAGCCGATGAGCGTGACGACGGACGAGCCGGAATCTGTGAGGTTATTGACGGCATCGGCCGTGACGGAAACACTGTGAAAAACCGTGCCGACGATAATCTTCATCAAAAAAAGCAGAAAATTTGTGACGATACCGACGGCACCCGCCACGCGGCCGCATTTGTCGCGCACGGCAGGATCCTCGGTATTTTTATGATCGCGGACAAAGATTCGCAAAATGAGATCGGTCATAACGAAAATCTCCTTTTGGTTAGCGGCTGAAAACCCGCCGAATATGCAAGCAGAGCTTGAGGAAAGCTCCTCAAACTCTGCTTTTGGGTGATTTAATTTTGTAAATCGGCTTACTTCTGATCAAAGAACTCGACGATTTCGCCGCAGGGGCCGGTGCAGAACGCAATGCGCGCGGTGATGTCGGAAAGCTCTACATCTTTCGGTTCGATGGTGATCTCGTAGCCGGCTTCACGGACACGGGCGACACAACCGTCGGTATCATCTGTTGCGAGCGCGAGATGGGCAAACTTGCCTTCCGGCGGCACATCGTTCTCTTCCGGGACGGGCAGCACTTCGATGCAGCTGTTGTCCCCGGTGGAGATCATCATGCAGGGGTATTTTTCGTCGCCCCACCGGCGCACGACCTTGAGGCCGAGCAGGTCAAGATAGAACGTTTTTGCTTTTTCAAACTGCGCATACGTCGGACGCAGTGCCACGTGGTGAATGCCTTTGATCAAGCTCATTTTGTTTTCCTCCCAAAAGTACATTTTATAAAGACAGGGTATCGAGACCGATACCCTGCTTGATTTGTAATTCTAAATTACTTTCTGTTGAAGATGGACATGATGTCGGAGAAGGTATCATCGTCGCTCTTCGCGGAAGTTGTGCTGCCGGTGCTCGGCGCAGACGGGTTGCCGAAAAGGTCTGCATCGCTGATAGCCGGGGCTGCGGGCTTCTGGGTCTTTTCGCCGTTCATGCCGTCGAAGCCGGTCGCGATAACGGTGACCATCATCTCGTCTTCCATCGTCTCGTCGAATGCAGCACCCCAAATGATGTTTGCATCCTCGCTTGCGCGCTCGGTGATGAGCTGAGACGCGACATCGATCTCGTCGAGGGCGATGTCCGGAGAGGACTTGATGTTGATGATGACGCCCTTAGCGCCTGCGATAGCGGTCTCAAGCAGCGGACTGGAGATAGCCGCAACAGCTGCCTGCTCTGCCTTGTCCTTGCCTGCCGCACGGCCGACACCCATGTGTGCATAGCCTGCATCCTGCATGATGGACTTGACATCCTCGAAGTCGAGGTTGACGATGCCCGGGATCTGGATGAGGTCGGAAATGCTCTGTACGCCCTGACGGAGAACGTCATCGGCGATGCTGAATGCGTTTGCAAGCGTAATGCGCTGCTCGCTGACGAGCTTCAGTCTTTCGTTCGGGATGACAACGAGGGAATCGACGTGCTTGCGCAGCTCTGCAATGCCCTTTTCTGCCTGATCCATACGGCGCTTGCCTTCAAAAGCGAACGGCTTTGTGACGATGCCGACGGTGAGGGCACCCATATCCTTTGCAATCTCTGCAACGACCGGTGCTGCACCTGTGCCGGTGCCGCCGCCCATACCGGCGGTGACGAAGACCATGTCTGCGCCCTTGAGGGTAGCTGCGATCAGCTCGCGGCTCTCCTCGGCAGCCTTTGCGCCAACCTCCGGCTTGGAGCCTGCGCCTCTGCCCTGTGTATTCTTTTCACCGATCTGCACGCGGGTCTTGGCCTGCGAGCGGGACAGTGCCTGACGGTCTGTATTCATGCAGACGAGCTCGACGTGCTGCACGCCGGCATCTGCCATGCGGTTTACGGCGTTTCCGCCGCCGCCGCCTACACCAACGACCTTAATGGTCTGGGGGGTCTCTTCAAGCATGTTATCAATTTCAAACGGCATTTTATGTTCCTCCTTGATTTGGTCTTTAACCGTTAACGATCCGCACGGATCCGGGATTTTCATTCATCACGCCGCCTCCGGATTCAAAACGGTTTTCTCTCGAGCTTCGATCAAATCCGCCGGATAGCGTCCCATAAAGGGCCATACCTTTACAGTTCTTTACAGTCTTTCAGCTTTACATAGCTTCATACACTATAATTTATCACTTTTCCCGCCAAAATTCAAGATGAAAGCGGCAAAAAAGTGGGCCTTTGCAAATATTTTTACTTTACAGCGGTTTTCGGGAAATCTATGGTACCGGGGCTGTTCAAATTACCCGAAAAACTTGTGAAAAACAGGGGAACGCTTCCAAATTTTACACGTTTTCGGCGTCGCCTGTGTTGTCACCGCTGTCGTCTGCTGCGGGGTCCGTGATGCCGTCGGTATCACCCGTTGGATTGGCAGTATCGCCGTTCTCCCCGTCGCCGTTTGCGGTGCTGTCTGAGCCGTCCGTGCGGCCTGCGGCATCACCCGTGGGATTGGCAGTATCGCCGTTCTCCCCGTCGCCGTTTGCGGTGCTGTCTGAGCCGT
>NZ_JBKWAE010000003.1:220228-259952 GCF_046974225.1 Hominenteromicrobium sp.
CCGTGCGGCCTGCGGCATCACCGGGTGCGGGCGTGGCGGAGGCTGCGGTGCGGTCTTCCTCGTAAAACGCCTTATTTTTCTCCGGCACAACGGAAAGATCGATGGAGCCGACGGTCTCCTCGGTGATCTCGCCGCTCGTTTCCATTTGACGCAGCATCTCGAGGCCAAACGCCATTTTGTAGGACATGCCGTTCATGTTGCCGAAACGGAACGTGATGCGGTTATCATACGTCAGCGTAAGGTCGTAGGGGTTCGTCATGTTGATCTCCGTGACGTTCTGCGTCTCGTTTTTCGTCATCTGCTCCGCGATGGCGTTATAGACTTCTTTGACGGAATCATCGCCGAACGTGATCGTTTCGCTGGGCTTTGTGTTCGTGGGATTTGCCCCGAGCACCACAGTCGTGCCCTCGCACGGCTGTGAAGCGATCTCCAGCACCTTGCCGGAAGCACTTACATAGAGATAACCCGCGTCGCACGCGACGGAAAACGCCGTTTCGGCGGGGGTAATTTCAATTTCAATGGTGGAAGGGATATGCTTTACGATCTTTGCGCTTTCAATGTACGGGAAACGGTGCTCAAGCGCTTTTTCGCGGCTTTCCGTTTCCAGCAGCACGAGGTTATCGCCCTCGTTGATGCCGCACACGCGGCGGATATCGGCTTCATCGTAGCCGGCATCTGACGTAAATGTGACGTTGCCCACCTTGAAAAACACGAAAATGCACAAAAGGACCGCGCCGATGACGACGACGCTGAATGCGATTATATTGAACAGGAGCAGCGCCCTGCTTTTTTTCTTTCTCATTGCGAGCTTTTCCGCTGCGCTGCGTGGAGTACGCGCCATGTTCAGCCTCCGTTTTTCACGTTTTATCTCTTACTTTTCGCTCTATATTCGGTATACGTCTGCGCCGAGCGCCCTTAAATTCTCTTCAAAGTGCGCATAGCCGCGGTCGATGTACTGCGGGTGCATCACCTGTGTTTCGCCCTGCGCCGCAAGGCCTGCGATGACAAGCGCCGCGCCGCCGCGCAAATCCTCTGCCGAGACCGGCGCACCGGAAAGCTGCGGCACGCCCTCTATGACAGCCACCTTGCCCTCTAACTTGATCTTCGCGCCGAGCCGGTTGAGCTCACCGGCATGCTTATAGCGGCTTTCAAAAATGTTCTCTACAAAAATACTGGTGCCGTCCCCCACCGCCGCCATGGTCATGACGGGCGCCTGCGCATCCGTAGGGAAACCGGGGTACGGCATGGTGCGCACGTGGCGCACGGGTTTTAATCTCTGCGGTGCGCGCAATAATAATTCGCTGCCGGACTGCATTACGGCGCAGCCGGTGCTTTCAAACGCCGACAAAACCGGCAAAAGGTGCTCGCTGTTGACATCACGCAGAAGCACCGTACCGCCCGTGACGGCGGCCGCGGCCATGTATGTTGCGGCGGCGATGCGGTCCGGCATGACGGTGTATGTGCTGCCGTAAAGGTGCGGCACGCCTTCGATGACGATGCAGCTTTCGCCCGCGCCGTGAATGTGTGCGCCGCAGCGGTTTAAGTACCCGGCGAGATCTTCAATCTCCGGCTCACGCGCGGCGTTTGTGAGCACCGTTGTGCCCTTGGCGCGGGCGGCGGCGAGCAGCAGGTTTTCCGTTGCGCCGACGCTTGGGAACGCAAGCGAGACGAACCCGCCGCGCAGCCCGCCGGGCGCAGTGCACAGCAGGCAACCGTGCTCTTCGCGAATTTCTGCGCCGAGCTTGCGCAGCGCCTCCAAATGCAGATCGATGGGCCTTGGGCCGAGCTCGCACCCGCCGGGAAACGACAATCTTGCTTCGCCGCAGCGGGACAGAATCGCGCCCAAAAACACGATGGACGAGCGCATCTCCCGCATGAGGCTGTGGGGAATATCGCAGCGGGTCATGCCGTCCGCGCAGACCGTTAAGGTATCGCCCGTGTGGGTACAGCGGCATCCGAGCCGCCGCAAAATGGTGACTGCCGTGTGCACGTCAGACAGTGCGGGGCAGTTGTGCAGCACCGTTTCGCCCTCACAGAGGAGTGCCGCCGCAAGCAGCGGCAGCGTGCTGTTTTTCGCGCCCTGCACGGTGAGCTCGCCGCAAAGGCGATTGCCGCCGCGCACCAAAACCGCTTCCTGCCGGGCACAGCCCGTATGTTCCAGTTCATATTCTTCCATATACACACCCCGTATTCTGTAAGGCGGCAGAAAGCGCGCCTTTGGATACGGTCATAGTATGCAGCGGAAAAATTTTGGGGTATGTCCGCCTGAAATGCGTTTTACGGTTTACTTTTTTGCTTTTTCGCAAATGATGTTGTAAATGCGATCATTTGCATCCAGCACGGCCATAGCTTTCGCGTTTTTGCCGATCTCTTCGGCGCGGCCCGGCTCGGAAAGGACGGTGTTCACCGTTTCCCACAGCTTTTCACCGGTGAGGTCTTTTTCTTCGATCATCACGGCGGCATCGCGGTTCACGAGCGCCATGGCGTTATGGAACTGGTGATTTTCGGCAACGTTCGGGGACGGAATCAGAATGGAGCACTTACCCGTGGCTTCGATCTCCGTTAAGGTGATGGCGCCGGCGCGGCCGATGACGAGGTCAGCGGCGGCGAGGCACTCCGGCATGTTGTCTATGTACTCGAGCATGCGAATCTGCGGATTTTCTTCTTCCTTTACACCCGCTGCGTGCACTTCGTCGAGGAATTTTTCATCGTGCTGGCCGTAGCCGTGGATGTGCTGGTATTTCTTCTCTTTGGCGCTTTCACCGAGCATGTATGCCGCGGCTTTATTGAGCGCCGCTGCGCCGAGGCTGCCGCCGAACGACAGCACAAGCGGGCGATCGTCGAGATTCAGCGCCTTGCGGGCGGCTTCGCGCTCGGCCTGCAAAACGGAAACGCGCACCGGGTTGCCAGTGAAGACGCAGTTATCTTTGCGGTCGAGGTACTTTTTCGCGTCCTCCACGGCGAGCATGACGCACTCCGCGTGCTTTGCAAGCGCTTTAGTCGTCATGCCGGGATAGGCGTTCTGCTCGTGGATGACGGTGGGAATGCCGAGCTTCTGTGCGGCGCGAATGACGGGGCCGCTGACGTAACCGCCGGTGCCGACGCAAATATCCGGCTTAAACGCCTTGATGATGCGCTCGGACTCGATAGACGAGGAGAACAGGCGGAACACGGTTTTGATGTTGCGGCGGATGTTCTTCGCCGTTAATTTACGTTGAAAACCCGAGATGCGGATGGTTTTGAAATCGAAGCCCGCTGCGGGCACAAGACGCTCTTCCATGCCGCCCTTGTTGCCGACGTACAGGATTTCGGCATCCGGCTGCTTGGAGCGCAGATAACCGGCCGCCGCAAGCGCCGGATTGATGTGGCCGGCGGTGCCGCCGCCTGCAAATAACACACGCATAATTGAATACCCCTTTTACATTTTTTCTGTATTGGAATGCCGCGAGACCGACAGCAGCACGCCCATTTCCGCAAGAAGCATGATGAGCGCCGTGCCGCCGAAGCTGAAGAACGGCAGGCTGATGCCGGTGTTCGGGATGGTGTTTGTGACAACGCAGATGTTGAGAATGGCCTGAATGCCGAACTGGAACGTGATGCCAAGCGCCAGCATGGTGCCGAAGCGGTCACGCGCATGCAGCGCGATATATACGCCGCGCCAGATGAAAAGCGCAAACAGGATAATGACAATAAGCGCGCCGATGAAGCCGAGCTCCTCGCACACTACGGCAAAAACGAAGTCGTTTTGCGGCTCCGGGATGTAGAGATACTTTTGTCTCGACTGTCCGATGCCGACGCCGAGCAGCTGCCCGGAGCCGATGGCGTAGAGTGACTGCACCGTCTGCCATGTATCGACGCCCTCCGGCGGGTTGAACGGGTCAAGCCAGCCGTGGACACGGTCCATGGCGTAGGCAAATTTTGAGGAAAACAGCACGAGCGCGCCGATGGCGGCTGCCGCCGCGCCGCCGATGACGGCGAAATAGCGGAACTTTGTGCCGCCGACGAACATCATGATAAACGCGATGAGGCAGATGATGATGGTGGCGGAAACGTGTTTTTCCGCGATGACGAGCACGCAGACGAGGCCCAAAATACCGAAGAACGGCAAAAAGCCGTAGCGGAAGGTTTTCATCCTTTCGCCGTACAGCGCGATGAGGTGCGCAAACATCAAGATGAGCGCGAACTTTGCGATCTCGGACGGCTGGAATTCGACGAAGCCGAGGTTCAGCCAGCGCACCGCGCCGCCTTTGTTCGGCGCTAATTTTGTGCCCTTAAAGACGAGCACCATCAAAAGCAAAAGAATGGAGACGGCGAAAACGGGCAGGTTCAGTTTATGCAGCTGGTGATAATCGAACGTGGAGATGGCAAGCATCAGCACAACACCGACCAAGGCGAACATACCCTGACGGAGAATGAAGTAATAGCTGTTTCCGTAGTAGTAATACGCGTAGGCATAGCTTGCGGAGAACATCATGACAAGTCCCACGGCAAGCAGCACAAGGATCAAAAACAGCATGGTCATATCAAGGCCGAGACCCAAAGTGAAAATTCTATATTTGATGCGCCCGCGCCGTTTGCCGCGCCTTGCGGCTTCGGATGCCGCCTCTTCTGCGGGCACGGCGGATAACCGGCGACTTGGGACCTGTTCAAGCCCGCGCGCCGTGGAACGTCTTGTCTGCGCCATTGCTGCAAACCTCCTTTTTTCAGTTGATTTCTATTTTATCCCATTTTCAGGCGTTTAGCAGCCGAACACCGCCAAAAGTACGCCGATGATACCGGCAAAAAGTGTAACGCCGCTGAACACGAAGCAAATCTTATTCTCGTTCCAGCCGCACATTTCAAAGTGGTGGTGGATCGGCGCCATTTTGAAAATGCGTTTGCCGTGCGAAATTTTAAAGTATGTAACCTGTAAGACAACAGAGAGAATCTCTACAATATAAATAATACCGATGAGGATGAGCAGAATCGGCATATCCACGCCGAACGCCAGCGCGCATACTGCGCCGCCGAGGAACAGCGAGCCTGTATCGCCCATGAAGACCTTAGCCGGGTTGGCGTTCCAGAACAGGAAGCCGATCATCGCACCGACGATGGCCGCCGCGTAAAGTGAAAGCCCCACGCGGTTTAAAAGCATCGCGATAACAGAGAAGACGAGTGCGACGACGAGCGTGACGGACGTATTGAGGCCGTCGATGCCGTCTGTGAAGTTCACGGCGTTGACCATGCCGACGATGAAGACAGCCGCCAGAATGTAGTAGAAGAAGCCGAGGTCAACGGAGCCAAGGAACGGGATAACCGTTTCGGTGGTGCCGCCCGCAAGTGCGACGGAAAGCAGGTAGGCGCCGACGATGATGAACTGCAAAATGAGCTTTTGAATCTCGGTGAGACCGAGGTTGCGATGCTTTTTGATGCTGATGTAATCATCTAAAAAACCGACGATACCAAAGCCCACCGCCATGAGCGCACCCGCCACGACCTTGACGAACATGAGCTGCGTTTCCGCGCCGCCGTTCAGCCACAAAAATGCGATGCAGATGACCGCCGCGACGGAGCTGCCGATGATGAACATGATGCCGCCCATGGTGGGCGTGCCCTGTTTATTTTTATGCCAGCTGGGGCCGACCTCTCGAATAGTCTGGCCAAATTTGATCTTGTGCAGAAACGGCACCATGAAGTAGCCGAGCAGCCCTGTGATGACCGCCGCAATGACGATTGCAAGGCAATACAGTACAATATCCATACGTTATGAACTTCCTTTCCTACCCTCTCAATGTATGTTTTTACTCTTCGCTGTTCGTTGAGGTGTTGCCCGCCGCTTCGACGCCGCCGGAGCTGACAAACGAAATGCGGATGACGGAGCCGCGCTTGACCTTGGTGCCCTCTGCGATATCCTGACTTTGTGCGTAGCCGGAATCGCCGTCGCCCACAACGAGCACCTGCACATCGGCAAGGCCCGCCAAGTAGCGGCAAGTATCGATATCATAGCCGATGAAGCTCGGTACCTCCACATACGTTTCGGGATCCGGCTCTTCGGTGTAAAGCGCGACCATGCCTTCCTTCGGGATAGATGCACCCGGAGACGGCACCTGCACCGTGACGAGCGCGTCGTCTTCGGCGTCGCCGACAACCGTGCCGCTGAAGCCCTGCTCTTCCAGATGGCTTTTCGCTTCTGCCATGGTCATGCCAATGACGTTCGGCGCGGTGGCGGAGAGATTTTCATATTCCGATTCCGTATACTGCGGGTCTACGCCGAGGTACGGGAGCACCTCTTCCATGATGGCGGCGAAGATCGGGCCGGCCTGCGTGCCGCCGGACGCGCCGCCGATCTGCGGCTCGTCGTAGAAGACGAGCAAGGCGTACTGCGGGTCATCCGCCGGGGCATAGCCGCCGTAGGAAACGACGTACTGCATGCCGCGGTCGCTGCCCTCTGCCAGATCCTGATAATACAGCGCGACTTTTTCGGACGTACCGGTCTTGCCCGCCACGCGGTAACCGGCGACATAACCGTTTTTGCCGCTTTCGCTTGTGGCGTTTTTCTGGAGAATAGCCGTCATGCGCTTGGAGACATCTTCGGAGATGACCTGACGCTTGTAGCTGGTATCGGTCGTTTTGACAATGTTGCCGTCGCTGTCCAGCATGCGGTCTACGACGTGCGGCTGCACAAGGTAACCGCCGTTTGCCACGGCAGCAATGGCCGTGATCATCTGAATCGGTGTGATGGAGAAGTTCTGTCCAAACGAAGACGTTGCAAGCTCGACGATATTGAGCTCGTCTTCGCTAAAATAAAGGCTGTCTGCTTCGCCGGGCAGGTCGATGCCCGTGCGCTGCGTAAAGCCGAAGGCTTCAAAGAAATTGAAGAACGTGTGGCGGCCCATTTTCTGACCCAGCCAGATCATGTACGGGTTGCAGGAATTGCAAATGCCGTCCACCAGCGTTTCCGTGCCGTGACCGGCGTGGTACCAACAGCTGATGGGGTCGATGGTGGGATCATCAAACACCCACTGACCGGTGCAGGTGTACGTGGAGTCTTCGGAGGCCACGCCGGATTCCATTGCCATGGAGCCCGTGACCATTTTGAAAACGGAGCCGGGGTAGTACGTATCGCTGACGGCTTTGTTTCGCCACTGCTTATTCTGTGCTTCGGCCCACATTTGATCGGTGAGCTCGTCGCGCAGTGCGGTGACATCGATGCGCTCGTAATCCGCAAGGGCTTTTTTCGCTTCCGCGCGCGCCTCGTCGGTCTCGGCGTTATCGATGGCAAGCTGTAAGGTGTTTAATTCCTGCTGCTCCTTTTCCTGCGCCTTTTGCAGCGCGTCTTCCACCTTTTCCGGGATGGCGTCCTCGGCCTCCTGCGAAATGGTGAATGGGTCGTTCGGGTCGTAGTCGCCCTTTGTGGAAAGCGCCAAAATGGCGCCGGTCTTGACGTTCATCAAAACGGCCGTGCCGCCCTCCAGCGCGCCGCAGGCCTCAAGGCCCGCCTGCAGATGCTTTTCTACGATGCTCTGTGCGGTCTCGTCGATCGTGAGCACAAGGTCGTAGCCGTCCTGTGCCTGCACGTATTGGTCATACTGGAACGGCATGTCATCGCCCTGTGCGTTCTTCGCGCTGACAAGGCGACCCGCCGTGCCGGAAAGCTCGCTGTCGTATTCCGTTTCAACGCCCGCAAGACCCTGGTTATCCGTGCCCGTGAAGCCGAGCACCGTAGAAGCCGTGGTGCCGTAGGGATAATAGCGCTTGTAGTCTTCCATCAGCGTGATGCCGCGGCCGATCTTTTCGTCCTTGATATACTGCACGATCTCATCGCGCACCTCGGTCTCCACCTTGCGCTTGACATAGACAAAGTAGCTGTTCTGCTGCGCTTTTTTTAAGACATCGTCGTAATCGAGCCCTAAAATTTCGGAAAGGCCCTTTGCAATCTTCACGTCGTCGCCTTCGTCGATGTAGTTCGGCTCCAAGGCGACCGTCCACACGCTGGCGCTCTGCGCCAAGACCTTTGTGCCCGTGGCGTCGTAAATGGTGCCGCGCGAGGGCGTAAGCTGCGTGGATTGCAAACTCTGGTCAACCGCATCGGTCTTTAAGGTTTCGCCGTTGACAAGCTGCAGGCGGACAAGGTTTGTGATAACGGCGCCAAACCCGAGCACCAGC
This sequence comes from Hominenteromicrobium sp., assembly GCF_046974225.1. Lineage (NCBI taxonomy): Bacteria > Bacillati > Bacillota > Clostridia > Eubacteriales > Oscillospiraceae > Hominenteromicrobium > Hominenteromicrobium sp. Next base: position 228,374 of record NZ_JBKWAE010000003.1, read on the forward strand.
ACAAAGCCCACGATGACCATTGTGCGCTGCCAGACGCCGGAACGATTTGATTTTGCCATGTAAAAAATGCCGTCCTTTCTGCTGCGCCCTTCATTCGCAGCCAAAAGTTGCCGTATACCGAAAAATGAGAGTTAAGAATAAACTCTCAACTCTCCTCTCAAATTCCCCTCTGCCGGGGGCCGCATAACCCATTTGTATTCTTTCATGCCGCAAAATAGCAGCGTATCCGCAAAAAATTCGTATGTATAAAGGCTAAATCAGGAAAAGAGCGACTGCAAGACCTGCCAGATACGGTCCAACAGGTTCGGTGTCTTTTCGGCCTGCACTACGGTGCCCTCATCATCCTGCGTGAGGCTGATGTAGGAGGTCTGCCCGTCCGCTACCTTTTCCATGCCGAGCTTTTCGCGCGCGATCTGCTCGATCTCCTCCGTATTGAGCTTGGAGGCCGCCTGCATTTCGAGCTGAATGGCAATGCTTTTCTCCTGCGAAAGGCTCTCGTTCGCCGTGTTGATCTCATCGGTGAGCTCCGTGAGCTGCACCTGACTGAACACCACCGCACCGATGGCGCCGACGATGACCAGCACTACCGCAAGATTCATGAGCATTTTGACCGTATTTGCACTGTGTCTGTGACTGCGGCGCAGCTGTTTTTCATCCAGCTTCACCACATTGTTTTTCTGTTTTTGTTTTTGGGGCGCTTTCGGCTCCGGAAGCTTCGGTACCGCGCTGCCGTGATCTCTGCTGTCGAAAAGATCAAAATCGTATGCGTTTGATGTAGATGCCATGTTGTTTCCTCCTTTCGGAAACTTATCCCAACAAATTCAGCTGTATTCTCTCAGGGATATCCTAATCTTTCAAAATCTCACAGTTTTTCAATAACGCGCAGCCTTGCGCTGCGGGCGCGCGGGTTTTCGCGAAGCTCTTCCTCACTCGGCGCAAGACCCTTTTTGTAGATGAGCTTGCCCTTCGGCTTGTTGCCGCACACGCACACGGGGAAATCCTTCGGGCAGGTGCAACCCTCGCACCACTTGTTCATCTGCTGCTTGACGATGCGGTCTTCAAGCGAATGGAACGTGATGACGGAAAGCCTGCCGCCGGACTTTAACAGCCCGAACGCCGCCGCAAGACCTTTTTTGAGCGCGTCCAGCTCGCCGTTTACCGCAATGCGCAGCGCCTGAAACGTTCTTCTGGCCGGATGGCCCTCCGCGCGGCGCACCGCTGCCGGCACGCTTTCGCGGATGATCTCCGCAAGCTCTAATGTAGTTTCAATCGGTTTTTCTTCACGCGCTTTCACAATGCCCTTTGCAATGCGCACCGCGCTTTTATCTTCGCCGTAACGGCTGATGATCTCGGCCAATTCCTGCCAAGAGAGTGTGTTTACAAGGTCTGCGGCCGAGGTGCCGCTTTGGCTCATGCGCATATCGAGCGGGGCGTCGGCGTGGTAGGAAAAGCCGCGCTCTGCGGTATCGAGCTGATAGGACGAAACGCCGATATCGAGCAGCACACCGTCGACATTAACGATGCCGTGCTCTAACGCGATCTTGTCCATATCGCAGAAGTTACCCATGGCAACGACGGAGCCGGGATATTTACCGAACCGCTCTTTCACAACGGCAATGGCGTCCGGGTCGCGGTCGATGGAAAGCAACGTGCCCGTTGTCAGGCGCTGTAAAATCGCGCCGGAGTGGCCGCCGCCGCCCGCGGTGCCGTCTATATAGGTGCCTTCCGGGTCGATGTTCAAGGACTCGATGGTCTCTTTGAACAACACCGGTTTATGCTCAAAATGAATTTCACTCATGATATATTTGTCCGGCGGAACGGATGCGTTCCGGCAGACACTCCTCATTGAACTTTACCCGAAAAAAGCCGGGCTGATGAGCGCCAAGCGGGGCGAAAAGGCAATGAAAATCCAAAGCCCATGCGGTTTTCCGCAGGGTTTTCGCTGCTTGCACGTCCATTATACCTTATCCCACATAGAAAATCAACCCGCGGCAAAAAAATTTATGTTTACCATGTTCGATGAAAAAGCGCGGATTTCCGATATTTTTCTTGGGTTTTGTTCGTATATTTTCCGATTTTCGGCAAAATAGCGGTATGTTGAAAATTCTGTGCATTCTCATGCAAAAAAACTTTTGCAGTTTGTTCACATTCCCGGTTTTCGGGATACCCCTAATTGGGTCTCCCGCGCATCAACAGTCCACCGGACTATTGATGCTCCCGTCCTGCTTTTTGCGAACGCAACAGAATTTCGCTTTCTGCGGAAAGCGACTCAAGGCGCTGCCTTGAAAATCCGCAAGTTTTCTCAGAGAAAGCTTGACTAAAGACTTTAAACCGCCGTTTCCGTTCGCTCATTTTAATAAAAACGGCAGCTCGCCCAACTGCCGCGAACTGCCGTTTAAAGCTCTTAAATTACTGCTGTGCGCTCGTGCCGTGGATGGACTGGCGGGTCTTTCTCAGCTCTGCAAGGTTGGCGCTCATCGCGTCGTCTGTGCGGCGGAGCAGATCTTCCACATAGTCGTTGGAGGCCTTCTGCATGCTGCGGAACTTCTCCTGCGTCTGCGCCATGATGTCGTTTGCCTTTGCCTGTGCCTGGCGCACGATCTCTTCCTGGTTGACGAGTGCTTTTGCCTTCTCCTCTGCGACGCGCACGATAGTCTCGGCCTCGCGCTGTGCCTCGCTGATGATCTGGGCGCGGTCTGCGACGATGGCCTTCGCCTTGCGCACTTCGGATGGGATCGCCTCGCGAATCTCATCAAGGATCTGCTTTGCGTCTTCGCTATCTATAAACGATTTGCCGCCTGCAAAGGGAAGGTGCCAGCCTTTCTCCAGTACGTCGGTCAATTCATCGATCAAATCTTCTACGGTTGCCTGCGTGTTGCTCATAAAAAATCCATTCCTTTCGTATTTTTAGCCGCATTCAGTCTGCCGTGCGGCAAAGTCTCTGATTTATTTTCTCTAAAAGGCACTCGGGCACAAAATGGGAAATATCGCCGCCGAAGCCCGCAATCTGCTTGACCATGCTGGAGCTGAGAAACATGTGCTCGATGCTGGTCGGCAGGAACAGCGTTTCAAACTCCGGGTTCAGCTTTTTATTGGTGAGCGCCATCTGAAATTCATATTCAAAGTCGGAGATTGCGCGCAGACCCTTCACAATGGCAGCCGCATGCTTTTCGCTTGCGTAATCCGCCAAAAGACCGCGCACGCAGTCTACCTCTACATTTTCCATATCGGCCGTGACGGTGCGCAGCATTTCCATGCGCTCCTCCACCGTAAAGCTCGCGCGCTTATCCGGGTTTACCGGCACCGCGACGATGACTTTGTCGAAAATTTTGCACGCACGGGAGATGATGTCCATGTGTCCCAGCGTGACCGGGTCAAAGCTGCCCGGACAGATCCCTATTCTCATTGATATACCGCCTTTTTTGCGCTTACACCATGCTTTGATGGCGATACGCGGTCAGCAAGATTTTTCCGTAACGGTAGTCGCGCACGCGCACGAATTCCCCCGCCGTCTCCGGCAGCTCTTCGTCCGTGGGGTGCTCGCAGATCACGATGCCGCCGCGGTTCATGTGCGGCGTGACCGCAAGGAGCGCCTTTGTGAGCGTGCCCGTGCGATACGGCGGGTCGAGAAACGCGATGTCGAAGGTCTCGGTGCAGCGCAGCAGATACGAAGCATACTCCGCGTTCATCACCTGCGCTTCGCTTTCAAACCCTGTGGTGTGAATGTTCTCCAGCACGACGCCGCAGGATGCCTTGGCGCTGTCTACGAACACAGCGCGCTTTGCGCCGCGGCTGAGCGCCTCGAGACCGATCTGGCCGGAGCCCGCAAACAGGTCGAGAAACACGCGGCCCTCCAGATCAAACTGCAAAATGTTGAAAAGCGCCTCTTTTACGCGGTCCGGCGTGGGACGCACGGCATCGCCCGGGAGCGTTTTCAATTTTCTGCCTCGGCGGGAACCGGTTATGATACGCACAGCCGAACACTCCTTTCTCTTTTGGAAGTCCGTGTCCGAAATCTAAAAAACATGTACGGACACACTTCAAGTTATTATCTCATTTGAATAGAAATATGTCAACCGTTTTTGCGCAGTTTTTGCAGAGAAACGTCGAAAAATACGCGGGAACAACGTTATTCCCCGTCGTTTTCTTCGCTGTGGAAATAACGGTAGACGGCGCGGGCGGCAGGGGCGTTCATGCCGGGCGTTTCCTCCAGCATTTCCTCCGTCGCCTCGCTGACGGCGCGTATGGTTGTAAAGTGCTTCATCAGCGCTTTGGCGCGCGTTTCGCCGATGCCCGGAATGGACGTGAGCGTGGTGGAGATGGTCGCCTTTTTGCGCTGCTGGCGGTGGTAGCCGATGGCAAAGCGGTGCACCTCGTCCTGAATGCTCGACACCAGCGTGAACACCGCGCGGGTAGACTGAATGGCGATTTCGCCGCCGTCCTCCGTAATGGCGCGCGTGCGGTGCTTATCGTCCTTTACCATGCCGTATACCGGCACGTCGATGCCCATTTCGCGCAGAAGCGGACGTATGGCGCCCACGTGTCCTTTGCCGCCGTCGAGCAGAATGAGGTCGGGCAGTCTGCCGAAGCCCTCGGGCTTATCGGCGGCGCGGTATTCTTCAAAACGGCGGCGGATGACCTCGCGCATGCTGCCGTAGTCGTCCTGTCCGACGACAGTCTTGATTTTAAACTTGCGATACGCGCTTTTCAGCGGGCGGCCGTTTTCAAACACGATCATACCCGCAACGTTCTCGCCGCCCGCAAGGTTTGAAATATCGTAGGATTCAATATATTCCGGCGTTTTGGGCAGGTTTAAGAGCTGGCGCAGTTCATCGAGCGCGGAGGTCTCACGGCCCGTGGCGCGGCCCATAGCCTGCGCAAGCGCTTCCGCGGCGTTCGTGCGGCACATTTCCACAAGCTGCTTCTGTTCGCCCTTTTGCGGAATGTGGAACTTCACGCGGCGCTCCGCCTTTTTCGTCAGCCATTCTTCAAGGACGCCGTCGTCGTTGACGGGGCCGTCTATCGTGATGACGGGCGGGATCTTATCGCGCATCGAATAATATTGCATGACAAATTCGCTGCGGATCTGCTCCGGCTCGTCGTCGGCGTTTAATAAAAACGATTCGCGGTCATACAGTCTGCCGCCCGCAAAGCGGAACACCTGAATGCTCACCTTTTCGCCGCCGAGCACGAGCGCGATGACGTCCTGTTCCGGCACGCGGCTTGCGACAACCTTTTGGCGCTCTTTCAGCTTGTTGATGGCCGTAATGCGGTCACGGATGCGCGCGGCAAGCTCAAAATCGAGATTTTCAGCCGCCTCGTTCATTTTCTCCGTCAGCGTGCGCACGGAATCGCTTGTGCCGCCACGGATGAAATCAAGCGCCTCCTGCACGGCCTCGTTGTATTCCTTTTGGCTCACGTGCCCGCGGCATGGGGCACAGCACTGCTTGATGTAGTAGTTGAGGCACGGGCGGCCGCGGCCGATCTCCTGCGGGAATTTGCGCGTGCAGGACGGCAGACGAAAAATCTTCCGCGCCTCCTCCACGGTGTCCTTGATTGTCCACGCGGAAAGGTATGGGCCGATATACTTTGCGCCGTCATTCAGGACCTGCTTCGTCTCCGAAATGCGCGGCCAGTCGCCCGCTGTCACCTTAATATAACTGTACCCCTTATCGTCCTTTAAGAGGATGTTGTACTTCGGCTGGTGCTGCTTGATTAAACTGCTTTCCAAAATGAGCGCTTCAAACTCGCTGTCCGTCAGAATATACTCGAAATACTCGACATTCGAGACCATGCGGCGCACCTTTTCATTATGGTTTTTATCCGAGCCGAAATACTGGCTGACACGGTTTTTAAGCGCTTTCGCCTTGCCGATGTAGATGATGGTATCATCGCGGCTGTGCATGATGTACACGCCCGGGTGAAGCGGCAGCTTCATCGCCTTTTTGCGCAGCTCTTTGATATGCGCCATTTTTTCTTCCGTAAGCTGTACCATGCGCACCTCCATGCGGCTCAGTCACTAAGCGACTGAGAAAGAAGAAACGCCTACCGGAAATGCTCCGATAGGCGCCGTTTTGACAAGCTGAAATTATTCGGCAAAGCCGGATTCAACAAGAGCCACGAGGCTGTCAACAGCTTCCTGCTCGTCGGAACCATCAGCGATGATGTCGATCGACGTACCGCCGACGATGCCCAGAGACAGAACGCCCAGCAGGCTCTTTGCGTTTACGCGGCGCTCATCCTTTTCAACCCAGATGGAAGACTTAAACTCGTTTGCCTTCTGGATGAAGAAAGTTGCCGGTCTTGCATGGAGACCAACCTGATTCTGAACCAAAACGTCCTTCTTAACACACATTGCGATTCACTCTCCTGTAAGTAATGCATTACATACTCTGAATGTCAAACATGATTCTAAAGCTCAAAATGCTTCAATATAAGTTATTATAGCATAATTTGTCCCCCCGTCAAGCGGGGTACCCCATTTTTGGATATATGCCCGTGGCATATCGCTATGAAACGATCCGTGTTTGTGCATTTTGCTCTGCTTGTTGAAAACATTTCGTAAAATCAGTTCGTCACAGAGGGTTAAACATTCCTAAAATCCGCTTATTTTCTGCCGAAAGCGCGTTTTTCTTCCGCAGTCAGCTCAGCTTTTTCAAAGAGGTCCGGGCGGGCTTTCTGCGTGACCTTCAAAGATTGTTCGCGCCGCCATTTTTTGATTTTTTCGTGGTGGCCGTTTAAAAGCACCTGCGGCACCTCTCTGCCGCGCCAAGCAGAGGGACGGGTATACTGCGGATATTCCAAAAGCCCGTCATAATGGCTTTCTTCCTCAAAGCACACGTCTTCGGAAAGCACGCCGGGCAGCATGCGCGCCACGGCATCGGTGAGGATTACGGCGGGCAGCTCGCCGCCCGTCAGGACAAAATCGCCGATGGAGATTTCCTCCACGTCGTATTCCTCCAAAACGCGCTCATCCACACCCTCATAATGCCCGCAAAGCACGATGATATTCTCGTTTTTGGCGAGCTCCTTCACTTTTTCCTGGTCTAAGACCCGTCCGCGGGGGGACATATACACAATATGCGGGCGCACGGCGGTTTGTTCGATGATCTCGTCAAACGCCTTCGCTATGGGCTGCGCCATCAAAAGCATGCCCTTTCCGCCGCCGAACGTACAGTCGTCCACGCGCTTGTGCACGCCCTCACCATGGTCGCGCAGCTGGTGACAGCACACCTGCAAATACCCGCGTGCGCGCGCACGGCCGATGATGCTCTCGTTCAAAATATTCTCGCACATTTCGGGGAAAAGTGTCACAATATCAATCCGCATCCGCTGCCTCCCCGGCGTTTACGGGCACGGTCTCCGCGCCGTCGCCGAAAATACCCGGAATGGGCTTTACAAACAGCTTTCCGCTTTCAATGTCCGTCTTCGCGATCATGGCGTCCACGGCGGGGAACAGAAATTCCTCGCCCGCGCCGTTTACAATGCGGTACACGTTGTTCGCACCGGTCTCGAAAACGTCCTGCACCGTGCCGTATTCCGCGCCCGTTGCGTCATCGATGACATGAAGGCCGATGAGATCTTCCACGAAGTAGCGGTTTTTCGGCAGGCGCACGTCGTTTCGGTCAAGATATAGAATTTTGCCCCTGTACAGGTCGGCCTGTGTGGCGCTTTCCACGCCCTTTAAGCGCACCAGCAAAAGGCTTTTGTGTACGCGGGAAGATAGGAGCCCGGCATCCGTTTTGCCGCCGTCAAAATACAGGGTCTTCACTTTTTTCAGAAAATCGGCGGAATCGCACCACGGTTCCACGCGCATTTCGCCGCGTACGCCGTGCGTACCCACGATCCTTCCCGCTTCCAGAAATTGTTTTTTCATGTGTTTTCCTCGGCTCTGCCGCAGCGAAAGCCTTCCTCTCTTTTAATATAAAAAGGACGCACGAAGCCCGTGCGTCCCTCTTTCGATCAATCGATCTCAACAACGACCTTTTCGCTGCTGCGTGTTGCTGCGGCACGCATAACAACGCGAATCGCTTTCGCAATGCGGCCCTGCTTGCCGATTACTCTGCCCATGTCCTCTTCCGCAACGTGAAGATGATAGACGACGGAACCGTCTTCCTTGGGCTCATCGAGTGTAACGGAAACCTCTTCCGGCTTTTCAACAAGACCCTGCGCGATGATTTTCAGTAATTCCTGCATAAGATTGTTCCTTTCTCAAACGAGAAGACGGGCAATCAGATAACACCGTGCTTCTTGAACAGTGCCTTAACGGTATCGGTCGGCTGTGCGCCCTTTTCCATCCAAGCCTTTGCCTTTTCCGGATCAACCTTTACAACGCTCGGCTCTTCCATCGGGTTGTAGTAGCCGATTTCCTCAATGAAACGGCCGTCTCTCGGGTAACGGGAATCTGCAACAACGATGCGGTAGAAAGGAGCCTTCTTAGCACCCATTCTGCGAAGTCTGATCTTAACCATGGTAATTTCCTCCATATTATAAAAAATAAGTTTTATCTATTAACCAACGATTCGTCGGCAATATTTACAATTCAAATATACATCTTGCGTAAGAAACAAATGAAATTCGTTTCTTTATCGCATTTACATCGGGAAGCCGCCCATGCCACCCATATCCGGGCCGCCGAAACCGCCCATGCCGCCCATACGCGCCATCATTTTCTTGCCCTTTTTGCCGCCGAACTGCTTCATCAGCTTCTGCATCTGTTTGAGCTGGTTGCAAAGGCGGTTGACGTCTTCCACCTTCATGCCGCAGCCTGCCGCGATGCGGCGCTTGCGGGAAGCCTGCAAAAGCTCCGGCTTTGCGCGTTCTTCGGGGGTCATGGAAAGGATGATCGCCGCGTTGCGGTCCATAATGCGGTCGTCAATGTCCATTTCATCGAGCTTCGAGCTGTTGATGCCTGGCAATTTCGAGAGGATGCCCTTTAACGGGCCCATCTTCTTCACCTGCCGGAACTGCTCCAAGAGGTCGTTGAAGTCCATCTTATTCTGCATCATGCGCTCTGCGGTGCGCGCCGCGGACTTTTCGTCGATTTTCGCCTGTGCGTCTTCGATGAGGGACAGCACGTCGCCCATGCCGAGGATACGGCTTGCCATACGGTCGGGGTGGAAAACCTCGAGGTCGTCAATCTTTTCGCCCGTGCCGGCGAACTTGATGGGCTTGCCGGTGATGGCCTTAACGGAAAGTGCCGCACCGCCGCGGGTATCGCCGTCGAGCTTTGTTAAAATCACGCCCGTGATGTCGAGCAAATCATCAAACGACTTTGCGACGTTCACGGCCTCCTGGCCGGTCATGGCGTCCACCACGAGCAGAATGTCCGTGGGGTTCACCGCTTCTTTTATATTTTTCAGCTCATTCATGAGCGCTTCATCGATCTGCAGACGGCCTGCGGTATCGATGATGACGTAATCGTTGCCGTAGTCGCGCGCGTGGCGAACAGCCGCCTGCGCGATCTTCACCGGGTCTTCGGTGCCCATCTCAAAGACGGGTACGCCGGCCTGTGCGCCCACGACCTGTAACTGCTTGATTGCCGCCGGGCGGTAAATATCGCCTGCAACGAGCAACGGACGGCTGCCGCGGCTTTTCAGCATTTTCGCAAGCTTTGCGCTGTGCGTCGTTTTACCGGCACCCTGCAAGCCGCACATCATGATGACAGCCGGCGGGTGCGCGGGCATTTTCAGCCGCTCTTCGCTGCCGCCCATCAAAGCCGTCAGCTCTTCGTTGACGATCTTGATGACCATCTGCGCGGGGGTGAGGCTTTCCATAACGTCCTCGCCCACGGCGCGTTCCGTAATGCGCGCGGTAAAGTCCTTTGCGACCTTGTAGTTGACGTCGGCTTCGAGAAGCGCCAAACGCACCTCGCGCATGGCCTCCTTAACGTCGCTTTCCGTCAGCTTGCCTTTGCTTTTTAACTTTTTAAACGCGTTGCCGAGCTTATCGGCAAGACCTTCAAACGCCATGTAAAAATCCTTTCAGAGCCGCGCCGCTCAGTCCGTCAGCTTCTTTGCGGAGCGCAAAATGCTCTCCACGTTCTGCCGAATGACCGGGTCGCCGCCGTTCTTTTCGTTTTCCGCTTCGATCTGTAACGCGTGGTCGCAGATCTGCGTCAGTTCTTCCTGCACGCTGCGGAAGCGCTTTGCAAGACCCAGCCGTTCTTCCATTTCAAGAAGCTGCTGTTCGGCGCGCTTGATGCCGTCGCGCACGCCCTGCCGCGTGATGCCCTTCTCCTCTGCAATCTCCGCTAAAGAAAGGTCTTCGTTATAATAGCATTCCACGACCTCGCGCTGCTTTTCGGTGAGCATGTCGCCGTAAAAATCCAGCAGGAACGTGATGCGCAGATCCTTTGCCATAGTTCGCTCCGTTTCCGGGCGTTTTCAATTTTAAGCGCCCTGCTGTAAAGTTTTTTTCTTTACAGCTTTTGTATTATACAATAGCCGCCTTGCTTTGTCAAGCATTTTCGCCGTAAAAATGCGCCCGTTTTCGGCACTTTGCGCCGCAATGCTATACGCCTGCGGCGTATGGTTTGGCTTCACTGTGCTATTTGGCTTGCGCCTGATGTTATCGCTCTGCGGGCAATTTTGCGCACGACATACATCACCAAAAACAAAGCCCACGATTTTTGCATAACGTATGCTTTACAAACCCAGTTTTGCATGGTATATTTATTCGTATAGCGCAAACGGGTGTATTTTTGCAAGCTCACTCGTCTGTGCTTGCATTCAGTTCCGTTCGGCGGAGATTTTCTCTGTGCGGCGGGATACGGAAGGAAGCGAAATTTTGATTTACTTTAACTGTGATTACACCGAAGGCTGCCACCCGAACATTTTAAAGCGCCTTTGTGAAACGAATATGATGCAGACTGTCGGCTACGGCGAGGACGAAATTTGCGATTTGGCGCGCGCGAAGATCCGCAAAGCATGCGGTCGCGAGGACGTGGACGTGCATTTTCTCGTCGGCGGCACGCAGACAAATGCCACCGTTATTGCAGCGATTCTTCGCCCGCACCAGGGTGCGCTGAGTGCGGACACCGGACACATCAACGTGCACGAGACCGGCGCGGTGGAAGCGACGGGTCACAAAGTGCTGCCTCTGCCCTCCACCCCGGACGGCAAGATTACCGCAGAACAGGTGGAAAACGCCTATCTGGCGCACGTGAACGATGCCTCGTTTGAGCACATGGTGCAGCCGAAGCTCGTTTACATCTCCCTGCCCACGGAAAACGGCGGGTTATATTCCAAAGCGGAGCTGACCGCCCTGCACGATGTCTGCACGCGCTGCGGGCTGTACCTCTTTATTGACGGCGCACGTCTCGGCTACGGCCTGACGGCTCCCGAAAATGACGTGACGCTCGCGGATCTCTGCGCGCTTTCCGATGTCTTCTACATCGGCGGCACGAAGGTCGGCGCTTTGTTCGGCGAAGCGGTCGTAATCACGAACCCGGCGCTCAAAACGGATTTCCGCTACCACATCAAGCAGCGCGGCGGCATGCTGGCTAAGGGCCGTCTGCTCGGTATTCAGTTTGACGAGCTTTTCACGGACGATCTTTATTTCAAGATCAGCGAAAAAGCCGTGCGGCAGGCAAAGCGCATTGCAAAAGCGTGCGAAGATGCGGGCTGCGCGTTCTTTGCCCCCTCGCCGACGAACCAGCAGTTCCCCATTTTCCCGGATACTGCGCTCGAAAAGCTCGCGGAAAAGTACAAGTATTCCTATTGGGCGCGCGTGGACGAAACACACAGCGCCGTCCGCCTTTGTACAAGCTGGGCGACGACGGACGAAAACGTGGACGCACTCTGCAAAGACATTGCGTCCGTCATGGCAGAATAACGCCGGACTACGGCTTTCTGCCCCGTTTAGAGGAGGAAAACCCGTATGAAGTTATTTGAAGAACTCACCCAGCTGCACGGCGTCAGCGGCTACGAGACCGCCGTTGCAGACTATATTAAAGAAAAGTTAGCCCCGCTTGCTGACGACATTACCACCGACCCAAACGGCAGCGTCATCGCCTATTTTAAGGGCACGGGCGAGCACAAAAAGCGCATAGAGCTTGCCGCCCACACCGATGAGATCGGCTTTCAGGTCATTAAAATTGAGGAAGACGGCCGCATTATGTTTAAGGAGCTCGGCTGCTGCTGGACGTTTACAACGTACCAGAGCCGCGTCCGCTTCCGCAACGGCGTGGTTGGCGTGGTCGCAAGCCGCATCCCGCCGGAAAAGCTGAGCGCCGGCGGCTATAAGCGTTATACCGATTGCTATATCGACATCGGTCTGCACAGCAAGGAAGAAGTTTTAAAATACGTTGATGTTGGCGACGTTGCATGCTATGAGGGCCCGTACACGGAGCTTGCGCCGGGCTACATCACCGCAAAAGCCATCGACGACCGCGTCGGCTGCTATATGCTGCTGGCGGCGATGATGAACGTGAAAAAGCCGAAGAACGACATCTACCTCGCGTTCACTGTGCAGGAGGAGGTCGGCACGCGCGGCGGGCAGGTCACGGCGCAGCGTATTCAGCCGGACATCGGCGTCGCGGTGGACGTCACCCCGTGCCACGACCGCCCGGGCGATTTGGAGGGCAGCAACGCGCTCGACCACGGCGTCGCCATCAAAATCTCCGACACCGGTTCCATCAGCGACGAAGGCCTTGTGAATAAATCCATCGCGCTGTGCAAAGAACACAACGTCCTGTACCAGAAAGACGTCATCTATGTCGGCGGCACGGATGCAGGCGCCATGACGCTCGTCGGCGGCGGCATCAAAACGATTGGCTTCTCGGTCGTCACCCGCTACACCCACGGCCCGAACGCTATCGTGAGCCAAAAGGATATCGAAGCGACGGTCAAAATGCTCGAGCTCTTCATGAACGCTGATTTCGAGTAAATTTAAAAGCACATAAAATCAGCGGCGCACAGAGTTTTCACACCCTGTGCGCCGCTTGTTTTGTCTTAATATCCTGCTTCCAGCTTCGGCACCGCAACAGGCTTACCGGGGTCGCTGAAATCCCAGTGCATTTCGTGGCGCTCGAAGTAGCCGATGACCTTACCCTCGTCGTCGCGCACGGGCACAAAAAATCACCTCATACGGATGCGTTCAAAATCGATTTTAAAACCTCCATATTCCGTTCTTTGAATTCCATCATTCTTCCTCCTCATACTCCACGTCCGGGCGAGTGATGGCGATCGGCACGCCGTTCACCTGCACGCCCGCGCCGGCGGGAATGAGGATATACGGTGCACCGTCAATGTAGCGCGTCTCAATCCACTCGCTGTACTCGGGGTCAACGCGAATTTGCACCTCCGGCGTTTCGATCTCAAATTTCTTCGTCTCCACAAGGTTGCGCGGGCTGAGTGCCGCGTCCGCGCCGAACTGCTCCGCGCAGGCTTCCTCAAACTTTTCGGCTTTCTCGCCCGGCACGCCGCAAGCGGTCAGCATCGTTTTCATCGTGCGTCCCGTAATGGTCAGCGGCTCCGGGTCCTTGCTCGCCTTGTGCTCCTCAATCATCCCGCAAAGGCGGCTGTGCACGGTCTGTACGACGTCTAAACTGCACGCGTCATTTAAGGCATCGCCCAAAATCGTGCCAAACGTCGTTTTCTGCTCCTCTGCAGGCATGGGTGCTTCGCGGTTGAACACCGCGTCTATAAATTCATCGTAGCTTTCCGAAGCGCTGCGGCAGTAGTACATGGCGCTGTAAATATCGGCGCTGCGGTCGGTGAACGCCGGGAACAAAAAGCCCAGTTGCGGCGCGGAAACAAGCCAATCGATGTCGCGGTTGTGGAACGTATTTTCCGGCACGTCGTACCCCAAAACGGGCTTTGTCTGCTTCACGGGGCAGACGGTACACAGAACGTAATTATAGATATTCTCCGAGGCGTCCTCCAGCGTTTCGCCGTCCTTTGCGCGGTACGGCACGTCATATGTATCGTTCGCGAGCAAAATGAGATACGTACCCTCGGGTCTGTATGATGCGATGACCTTCTCAAAAAACATCTGTACGGCTTCTTCATCGGTAAGCTTTGAGTCGCGCAGCGCCATCAGCAGCCGGTGCTCATCGCTGTCAACGACCTGCGCAGTCGTAAACGGCATTTCGATGAGATTTTTGCCGAGCGTGCCGGAAAGCGTACGGCGCAGCACGGAAAGCATATTTTCGCATTCCTCCTGCGGCAGCAGGGAGAGCGGCTGGTCGAATTGCGAGACGATTTCCTGCTTTTCGTTGACGTAGCACCCGCGCACATGGGTGATATTGCTTTTATCCGCCCTGAATCGGCGGCGAATTTCCGAGATTTCTTTTTCGTTCATTTTGATGTCCTCTTATTTTTGATTTTATTTCTTAAAACGCATTAAATTAGTTTTTGGGATAGTTTTTATGCTGTTTCGGGGCTTTTCTAAGGACTTGTTTTGGCAAGTCCTTTAGGGAACCCATGCAACTGGGTTCCCTACGATTTGAACGTCCTCCGGACGTTCAAATCTACCTTCCTAGTTTTTGGGTAGGCAAAGAGATTTCGTCGTCTGCGGACGACGAATCAGGGCGCTGCCCTGATAACCTGCAAGTTTTCTGAAGAAAACTTGACTAAAGACTTTATTCGTCGCTCCGCTATGGTCAATAAAACTTTGCTATATCATTTTACCCGTTTGGTGCACACCTGTCAATTCACTTCTCCGTCCCAAAACCGTTGCGCGCGCCCAAAATCTGCGGTAAAATGATTTTATAATTTCAAATTTTCTCCGAAAGGATTTTTAGTATGTCCACCTCACAACCTACCCCTGTCCGCGGGCGGTTCGCGCCCAGCCCCTCGGGGCGCATGCACCTTGGCAACCTCTGCTGCGCGCTTCTTGCGTGGCTTTCCGTGCGCAGCCAAAACGGCGAGATGCTCCTGCGCATCGAAGACCTCGACCCCGACCGCTGCACACGCGAAAAAGCCGAGCTTTTAATGGACGATCTAACATGGCTCGACCTCACTTGGGACGAAGGCCCCGGCCATGAGCGCACCCACGCCCCCTACTACCAAAGCGCGCGCCGCGAGCTATACGAATCGGCGTTAAGTGAACTCCGCGCCAAAAACGATGTTTACCCATGCTTTTGCACCCGCGCGGAGCTGCACGCGGTCTCCGCGCCCCATGCGGGCGATGGCACGTTCCGCTACCCCGGTTTATGCCGAAATTTGACGCCCGCCGAAGCCGAAGAAAAAAGCCGCACGCGCCGCCCAAGCTTGCGTTTTCGCGCACCGGAGGACACCGTCACGTTTGAAGATCTATACTGCGGCCCGCAAAATATAAATGTTCAGTCCACGTTCGGCGATTTCATTGTGCGCCGCAGCGACGGCGTGCACGCGTACCAGCTCGCCGTCACCGTAGACGATGCTTTAATGGGCGTGACGGAAGTCGTCCGCGGGCGTGACTTGCTCCCTTCCACCGGCTGCCAAATTCAGCTCTTTCACGCACTCGGCCACACACCGCCGCACTACGGACACATTCCGCTGCTCGTCAATCGCGACGGCCGCCGTTTAAGTAAGCGCGAGCGCGACCTCGACATCGGCGTTCTGCGCACGCGTTTCACGCCCGAACAACTCCTCGGCCGCATGGCAAATTTACTTGGTTTCCTCGACCGCCCGGAAAAAATCACCTTAACAGAGCTCATCCCGGTCTACAAAGCGTGGTATGAAACCGCCGACACGCCGAAATTTCCGAAAAATTGCGTTGTTCCCGACAATTTCGCCATAAAATAGCCCGCAAATTTTTCATCGCATCTCGCAGCTTCACGGACGAGGGCAAAACGTTGCTTGAGCACCCGCTTGACAACAGCACAAAGTGCTACTCGCAGCTCGACTGCGGCTGGGCACAGAACGGCGGCGGCTCCCCCCCTTCGTTCATACGCACGAAAAAAGGACTTCTTTTCGGAAGTCCTTTTTGCTGTCTTTAAGTTGTTTACGCCGCTTTCTTATGACGTCCATGCTTTTCCATAAACGCCGGCAACGCTTCCATGCCCTGCGGCGTAACGGGGCGCACCCATTTGCCGGAGTACATGTGCCGCTGCATCAAAATGAGACGGATCGGCTCGTCGATATAGCAGCACGCAAACACGATAAGAAACGGCGCTTTCCACACAAGGCCCGTCAGGCACACCAGCGGCAGCACCATCGCGTACATAAACGCAATTTCGCGGATTGTGCCGAACGCCGCGTCTCCCGCGGCTCTATACGTATCGTTCTGCACCCAGTTGCACATGCGAATAACCGCCGCCACGCAGTAGATCATCAGCATGTGTGAACCGATCTCCATCGATTCGCCGGAAAGACTCATCGCGGAAAGCAGCGGCTTGTGGATACCGAGCAGCACCAGACATACGCACAAAATCGTGCTGCCGCACAGGAACACAAGGCGTTTTGCGCGCTCGTAGGCTGCGTCCAACTCGCCGGAGCCCACGCATGTGCCGACCAAAACGGAAGCCGCATTTGAGAAACCAGCAAAGAAGCTGATAACCATGCCCTCCAGCGTGCGGAACACCGCGATGGCCGCAATGGCCTGTTCGGATTGTCTGCCCAAAACAACGTTGATAACCATGTTGCCCACGCCGATGAGCACTTCGTTGCAGATGATGGGGAAGCACTTGACGAAGTAGATTTTCACCTGCTTCTTATTCCAGCGGAAATGCTTTTTAAAGTGGAACAGATACGGGTACTTCTGTGCACGCGCCAAAATCAAAATGACCAAAACGTTGATAACCGCCGCCAAAGATGTTGCCAGCGCCGCGCCGCGCACGCCCATCTCCGGCAAGCCGAACTTTCCGTAAATGAACACCCAGTTGAGGAAAATATTCGATGCCACCGAGGCGATTGACGCGAACAGCGGGATGCGCACGCGCTCCGTAGAACGCAGCAAAGCGCTCATCGCCATGGAAAACACCTGCACAGGGTAACCGAATCCGATGATGCGCAGATATTCCGCGCCAATCACCTGAATGTTCTCCTTATCCGTATAGAGCTTCATGACGGTTTCCGGCGCAAAAATCGCAAACGCGCCGAATGTAAGCCCCACGATCATCATGCAGGTCAGCGTCAGGCCGTAGGAATGGTCGATGCCGTCGTCATCCTGCGCGCCCCAATACTGCGAGAAAAACAGCATGCCGCCGCCGAAAAAGCCCCAGTAGCCCGCAAACATCAGCGAGGAAAACTGTGCGCAAAGGCCCACCGCGCCCACGGTCGTTTCGCCCAGCGGCGCGATCATCATGGTGTCGATCATGCTGCCGGTCGTCGTCAGCATGTTCTGCAAAGCCACCGGGATCGCAATGATCGCAAGGTTTTTCAGAAATTGTTTCCACGCAAAGCGTGTCTTCGTTTTCATTGTATTTTCTCCCCAAAACTCTAAAATTCGGCCCGCGAACCCCTCAGTGCCGCTTGTGAATCAGTATACCGTATTTCGCGACAAACTTCAATCCTTATTCCGCCGAATTTCCCTGCTTTTTATAACAATCCCGACATGTTTTCAACCGTTTTAAAGCACGCCCACAAAGCAAAAATTGACCCCCTGATACCCATAAAGCAATGACGGAGGAAATGTCGGCTTCATGGGCCTTCAGGGGGTCGGCAAGTGTAGCTTGTTTATTTTGTTGTGCGCAGAGGCTTTACTTCTTCGGCTGAATCAGCGGGTGGAAGCACATGACCTTTCTGACATCGTTCAGATAGGTTTCGCCCGGGCGCGATTTTCTGCATTCGTCCGTCGCATAGGGGCAGCGCGGTGCGAACTTGCAGTAGGTGATGGAATATTCCTTAGACTCCATATCCGGCAACGCCATGTCGTCATCCGCCCACTTGTCGCCGATACGCGGCACAGCGCTCATCAAAAGCTCCGTGTACGGGTGTGCAGGCTCGTCCATGATCTCCTTGGCCGGGCCGTACTCGATGAGACAGCCGCGGTACAGCGTTGCAATGTAATCGGATACATAGTATGCCGTGGAAAGGTCATGGGTGATGTAGATAAAGGAGACCTTGTACTTATCTTTCAGCTCCTTGAACAGGTTGACGATGTTCATTTTCATGGAAGCATCGATAGCCGCAACCGGTTCGTCGGCAATGATCAGCTTCGGACGGGTGATAAGCGCACGTGCAATGGAAACACGCTGCAGCTCGCCGCCGGAGAACTGGGTGGGGTATTTGCCCTTTACGACCGCCAGAGAGAGACCGACGCTCTTCAGGGCGTCATCTACAAGGTTTGTAGCTTCTGTTTTGTTTTTCGCAATGCCAAGGCGCAGCGCCGTATTGAACAGGTAAGAGTCTACCGGCTTACGTGCGGAGAAAGACTCATACGGGTTCTGGAAAATAGGCTGCACTTCCAGCTTGAACTGCTTTGCGTTGTAGCTTTTCTTATCGAGGTAAGATTGGCCGTCCAGCACGATGTCGCCCATATCCGGGTTGTGCAGACGCAGAACCATCTTACACAGTGTGGACTTGCCGCAACCGGATTCGCCAACGACGGAGAGGATGACCGGCTTATCGTTGTCGATGGAAAGCGTAACGTCGTCAATCGCAACAAGCTTTTTGCCACGAATCATACCGCCTACGCGGAAGATTTTGCTGACGCCCTTGATTTCAAGCAATTTATCAGCCATTCTTCTCTCCCTCCTTCTTCAGCAAATGGCAGGCTGCAAAGCGGCCCGGCTTAACTTCAATGAACTCCGGAATCTCCTGACGGCAACGATCCGTAGCATGCGGGCAGCGTGCTGCGAAACGGCATCCCGGAGGCGGGTTCTTCAGTGCCGGCGGACGACCCGGAATACCGACCTTCTGGCTCTTATCGCCAACGCGCGGCAGGGAGTCAACCAGCATCTTCGTGTACGGATGGATCGGGTCATTAAAGATCGCATCGGTCGGGCCAAGCTCGATGATGCTGCCGGAATACATGATCGCCATGCGGTCCGTAATCTGATAATGCACGCCCATATCGTGGCTGACGATGACCATGGTGTTCTTGAGTTGCTTCTGCAAGCGCATCAGCATCTTCAAAATGCCCTTCTGCACAACAACGTCCAGAGCGGTGGTCGGTTCGTCGGCAAGCACGACATTCGGGGACATAAAGGTCGCAAGCGCGATGATAACACGCTGGCGCATACCGCCGGAAAGCTGGAACGGATAAGATTCCAAAATATCCGGGGAAAGATTCAGCTCCTCGAGGTATTTTGCAACACGTGCGAGGGTCTGCTCTTTCGTTTCATTCTTGCGGTCTTCCTGCGGGATAGAATCCAAAAACTGCTTTTTCAGGCGAACGATCGGGTTCAGAACGCTCTGTGCGGCCTGCGGAACGTAAGAAATGTTGTTCCACCAGGTCTTCTGAATGTTTCCGGATTCATAAGAAAAGGATTGTCCATTCTTTTCGCCGCTGAGGATAACCTTACCTTTGTCGATCTCCAGCGGGAACTCGATAATATCGTAGAGGGTCTTCAGCAGTGTGGTCTTGCCGCAGCCGGATTCACCGGCGATGCCGAATATCTCGTTATCGTGGATCTCAAAGTTCAGGTCGTTAAGGACGTGAACGTCACCGTCGATGAGCTTGTAAGAAGTGGACAGATTTTCGACTTTTAACATATTCGTTACCTGCCTCTCTTCATGGATAAGTAATCGTTATAGCCCGTAATGAGTAAGAACAGGCCGACAAACAGAATAACCGTTGCAACGATCGGTGCGCCGATCCAGAGATACTGCTTGTTGAAAATTGCGTTGTAGCTTCTTGCCCACTGAATCATGTTACCGAGGGAGACAAGGTTGCCGGGGGAAAGACCCAGAACAGCAAGACTCGACTCGGAACCGATAGCGGAAAGCGTAGCGTTCATAAAGTTGGAGAGCGACCAGGTCAGCGCATACGGCAGAATCTCGGTCACAACGATCTGCACCGTGCTTTCACCGGAGAACTTCGCCGTGTGGATAAAGTCGCGCTCTTTAATGCTCAGCGCCATGGAACGGATCTGGCGGCTCGGCCAAGCCCATGCGAACATGGCAAGCACAAGAGCCATCACGATCGTGGTGGAGCTGCCCTTCATCAGGGAGGTCATCATGATAAGGATCGGCAGAGACGGAATAACAACGAACGTATCCGTAACAATCATCAGCACGCGGTCTAAAAGGCCACCGGCAAAACCGGAAAGCAGACCGACAAAAACACCGACAACCGTGCCGAGGAATGCCACGATGAGACCGATGACGAGCGAGTTGTGGATAGCTTCAATCAGCAGCCACACAACGTCCTGACCCATACTGGTAGTGCCCAGCCAGTGTTCTGCGGAAGCACCCAGCTTATTCGGGTAGGTATTGAACGTGAACGGGTTCACGTGCGGTACATAGTAAACAACGAAACCGATGATAAAGAATATCAGGGTCACGATAAGACCGAACTTCAGGCGGAAGTTGGCTGCTTTCCAAAATTTTGCAAATTTTTTCATTACAACTTCCCTCCTTATCAACCGTAACGAATTCTCGGGTCGATGAACGGATATATAAGGTCAACAACCAACGTCGCCGTGGAAATCGCCACGATGGAAATCGTGATACATCCGAGGATCATGTTGTAATCGGACTGCAAAATCGCATTTTGGATCAGCGTACCGACACCCGGGTAACCGAAGATGATTTCTGTCATGATGGAACCGCCGAAGACGCCGCCAAGGCTCATGGCCAAAGCCGTAATCTGGGTCAGGATGGAGTTACGGAAAACGTAGCTTGCACCGATCTTCGCTTCGGAAATGCCGCGGTAACGTGCATATAAAACGAAGTCTTCTTCTGCAGTCGTGCCGGCAAGGGACTTCATAGAGATAATCCACCAGCCTGTGCCGAGCAGAAGCATGGAGATACCCGGCAGAACAGACGCTTTCAGAAGCGAACCGAGCCACTGTGCAAACGTGCCGCGGGTAAGCAGCGTTGTCTGGATTGGGAACCAGCCGAGGACGAACGCGAAGACAATCTGCAGAACAAGAGCGACAAGGAAGTACGGGATCGGGTAAATGCAGATCGCGATGCCTTCGAGAATTTTAGAGGATGTCTTGTTCTTGCGGAAACCTGCAAGCAAACCGATAAAGTTGCCGATGATCCATGCAAGCAGCGTGGTGGTCAGGGACAAACCGAGGGTGTACGGCAGGTTACGACCGATAATAGAGGTAACCGGCTCCGGATAGCTCATCAAAGACGGGCCAAAGTCAAACTGCAAAAGGCCATGCAGCAGGAAGTAGCCATACTGCTCAAGAAGAGTACCATCGAGACCGAATTGAATTCTAAGTTGTTGACGTAGCGCTTCCATTTCTGCCGGATCCATGTTGCCGGAACGGGATTGCATCTGGGCGATCATGTTCTCAACAGGATCGGAAGGGAACATACGCGGGATGAAGAAGATGAACGTAACGCCGATCAAGATCGTCAACGCCCACGCAAGGATACGCTGTAAAAAGAATGTTTTGAATTTCACAGCCACACTTCCTTATCTTATAGACAAATTACAACAGGATATTTTGGGAAATGAGAAAGAGGATGACGGACGTGGTCATGGGTATTCGGCACACGCCCTCATCCTCTTCAGATCATTTCAGATTAGTGCTATTGGATTCTCTCCAAGTATTCAAGCTATCAAATTAGCCCTGAACCGGCTGAATGAACGGCAGGTCATACTTGAAGCGGCTCCACCACCACCACGGACCGTCATATGCGTTCTCGGCGTTCGGGTAGCCTTCCCAATATGTGCTGTTGGTCGGAACGAACTTTGTGCCGTTCATGAAGTTGATTGCCGGCATTTCCTTAACAGCTTCCTTCAGGAATTCCTGATGCAGCTCATAGGATTTGTCGCTGGTCGGATCAACGCCTGCGAGTTCGGTAAGGATCTCGTCAACCTTCTCATTCTTCCAACGTGCGCCCTGACCGGAACCGGTCTCGCCGAGCGGCTTCATCAGACGGCTGTCCCAACCGCTGATAGCGGAGTAGAAGTCCTTCAGAATACCAGCGGACGGCCAGTAAGTGCCGATCTGGTAGTTGCCCTGACCACCGTCAACGTCCCAAGTAGCAGTACTCTTGGAAGTAATGGTGCAATCGAGGCCGAACGCCTGCAGCTGGTTGTAAGCAGCCTGAGCGCCGCGAGCGGACTGAGCTTCTGTATCAGCAAGGTAGCTGATTTCAGTTGTGAACTTGGAACCATTGAAGTACCAGCCGTCGTCCTTCTTCTCAAAGCCGGCTTTGATGAGGAGCTTTTCAGCTGCTTCCGGATCGTGCTTCCACCAGCCTGCGCCGAACATATCGATGAGCTCTTCGTCGGTGCCGGTTACGCCGGTCTTCTCCGCCATGCGCTTTGCATAGCCGGTGTCGTACGGCTTAATGGTGGTGCCATCGCCAAGGTCAAGCTCAAAGTTCTCAAGCCATTCCTGCATCGGGATGGTGTATGTATCCTGGAGATACTGGGTGTTGTTGAGCAGCGGAATCGGAGCCGCACGGCCTGCGCCGGAGAAGATGTTCATGGAGATCTGGTCGATATCCAGTGCCAGAACGATAGCCCAGCGGAAGTCAGGGTTGTCGTACGGAGCGCCCTGACCCTGAGAGAACACCAGGCCCTTTGCGCCCGGGTCGTCCATGGTTGCATACGGGAACTCGTTGTACCATGCGTTGATCTTGTCGTTAGAGCTCTGCATTGCCTGCAGCTCTTCCATCGTAACTTCGCAGAGGATATCAACTTCGTTGCTGACCATCTGCATCTGTCTGGAAGCGGAGTCGCCAAGATAACGGAACCAAACATATTCTGCCGGAACCTGATCTTCGCTGTAGTTGTAGTGCTCTGTGCCTACAACGCCAAGCGTACTTTCTTTCCAGTCGTCACGGAGCTTGTAGAGGATCCAGTCGCCGTTGGAGTCATAGTCTTCTACGGTGTACGGGCCTGCTACAACCGGCTGCTCGTCCTTATAGGTCGTAACGTCAGCCTGCTGGGAGTAAATGTGCTCAGGAACGATGCGGTAATCGGTGCCCCATACGGTGATGCCGTAACGCTGTGTAAAGCGCGGGAAGGATTCCTTCATCGTGAACTTAACGGTGTAATCGTCAACCTTCTCAACCTTATCGATGTAGAGGTTGGTCGCTGCGGAAGCACCGATCTTGTCGTTTTCTTTGATCATGTTGAACGTGAAGACAACGTCATCTGCGTTCAGGTCTTCACCGTCGGACCACTTGATGCCTTCGCGGATCTTAACGGTCCATTCGGTAAAGTCTTCGTTCGGGGTGCCCATGTCGGCTGCAACTTCAGGGAACTGCTCACCGGAAACGGTGTCCATTTCCCAAAGGTGTGCGCTCATCAGCTGATGAATACCGAAGTTCATGTTCGTACCGGACATGTAGCTGTTGAACTGGCCCGGAGTGTCGGTCGGAGACGCAGTCTCAACAATCAGAGTTTCGTCACGGTTCGTGCCAACCGCCGTAACCTGACCTGCGGCGGCATTCGTGCCGGAGCCGGTAGATTCGGAAGCAGAAGACTCACCCGCGGCGCTGCTGGTGCTGTCGGTGGAGCCGGAGGATGCTGCACTGCTTGTGTTGCCGCCGCCACCGCAGCCGCTCAGGATGCCGGTGACGAGCATGGCCGCCGACAGAAGAACAGCTAAGGTCTTTTTCTTCATAATACAATACCTCTCTTGTTTTGTGAACCTGCGGTTCATAATGTGTTGAGATCACAAAGCATACCCCACTTTGTGATCCCCGGTGTTTTGAATTCCTGCAAATCGCAAAATTTGTAGGAATCCCGCCATGAACTTTGCTTCGCAAAATTCATGACCCCCTATTTATCTTACAGCGCTTGTCCGTTCACTGATGTACCTTTCCCCACACGCTCGCCTTTTAGCATCCGGTACGACGATGTGTGCATTCCGCTGAAAGCGGCGGTATTTAGAACATTCAAACGCTGCGATAGCATCGGTCTATTGCTCCATAGCCGAAGACCAACGCTAATAAATAGCTTTAAACTGTAGAGCCAAGTGAAAAATAACCAAATTTTAATTCAGTTCCCGTTTTTTATGTAGATAGAATAGCACTGCGTTCACGATTTGTCAATAAGTTTTCAAAAACTTTTCAGTATTTTCTCCAAATATTTTTAAAATATTTTTAATAATGTTACTTTTATAATGCCATATACAACAAAAAGTGCATTTTGGGGAGCAATGTGAAATCGGTTTCCCATTTTAAAATTATGTAATTTTAATGTGCTTATATGCTTTTGTACACTTTGATACATTAAGGCGCATAAATCGGCGATTTGTGGGCATTTTCAATAGTTTCAATTACAAGCATTTCGTTTTCATCCGCTACTCATTCTAATTTCATCAATATTCATCAATATTATGTTTACTATTTCTATTTATTTTAAACCGATGTTGGCTATACTGCCCTACAATACCCGAAAAAAGGGTAAAAAAACGGCTGCCGCACCCGACACACCGTTCTTTTCACCCTATATCCTTTGTCCTGTGGTTTACACTCTGTTTTATAGGTCTCCATTCTATACACCTATATTCTTATAAGTGTACATTTCGGCGACTGAAACCGTTTCGGCATTTTTACCACCGGCTTCTCTGAATTCACCCCGGCAAACGAGCACCGCAGTATAGAAAACTTAACGCATGTTTGGAAGCGAAGCGCCCAGCTTCCCCCTTTATACTCCAAAGCACAATTCTCACTATTTTTCTCAAATACTTTTCAAATTCTTGTAAACTGTGTTATAATGGTAAAAATACTTGGCCGAAAGGCCGCTTTGCGCAATATACATGGATATTGCACAGGAGGTAAAGTTGTATGGAACAGAAAAAAGATTGGGTGAAGGATCTTATCGTGTATCAGGTCTACCCGCGCAGCTTTCAGGATTCTAACGGAGACGGTATCGGCGATATTCCCGGCATTTTAAGCCGCCTTGACCACCTTTCGGCGCTCGGCATCAACGCGCTGTGGCTCTCGCCCGTGTTCCGCTCGCCGAATGACGACAACGGCTACGACATCTCCGGGTACCGGGAGATCATGGACGAGTTCGGCACCATGGAAGATTGGGACGCGCTGTGTGCAGAGTGCCACAAGCGCGGCATCAAGGTCATTATGGACCTCGTCGTGAACCATTCCTCCGACGAGCATCCGTGGTTCCTCGAATCCAAAACCTCGCGCGATAACCCAAAAAGCGACTACTACATTTGGCGCGACCCGAAAAACGGCAAGGAGCCGAACAACTGGGCCTCCGTTTTCGGCGGCAGCGCGTGGGAATTTGTACCGGAGCGCGGGCAGTATTACTACCATCTGTTCTCCAAAAAGCAGCCCGACCTTAACTGGGCAAACCCCGCGCTGCGTGAAGAAATCTTCTCCATGATGGAATGGTGGGTGAAAAAAGGCGTGGACGGCTTTAGAGTGGACGCCATCAGCTACCTTGATAAGCCGCAGGATTTCCCGGATTCCGCAGAGCCGCCGCAGCCGGACGGCTATTCGTTCAGTTCGAGTCTCATCAACGGTCGCCCCGGCACGCACGCCTATATCCGCGACATGAACCGCCGCGTGTTCTCGCCATATAACGTCATGACCGTGGGCGAAGTGGCGTCGAAAGACGCCAAGGAGCTCGCCCGCTACGTCAACACCGACCGCGAGGAGTTCGATATGGCCATCCCGTTCGTCGCGCCGATCGTCGAGATCAACACGTGGTCGCCGAAAAAAATGAAGCAGGATATTCAAAACGACTACGACGCCTTAAAGGAAAACGGCTGGTGGGCGCGGTTTTTCAGCAACCACGATAAGCCCCGTCAGGTCTCACTCTACGGCAACGACAAGGAATACTGGGAGGTTTCCGCCAAAATGCTCGCGATGCTGCTGCACTCCCTGCCCGGCACGCCGTTCGTGTATCAGGGTGAAGAGATTGGCATGACGAACATGTGCTTCCCGTACATTGAAGATTACAACGACCCCGATGCAAAAAACACCTACCACCAGCACATTTTGGCGGGCGACACACCGGACGTGGCCTTAAAAGAGGCGCAGATGATCTCCCGCGACAATGCCCGCACGCCGATGCAGTGGGACGCAACCGAAAACGCCGGCTTCACAACAGGCAAGCCGTGGCTCGGCATCAACCCGAACCACACAAAGATCAACGCGGAAAACCAGAAAAACGACCCGCACTCCATTTTCAGCTGCTACAAAGCGCTCATCGCACTGCGCAAATGCAGTCCCGCGCTCTCACGCGGCGACCTCGAAATTCCGGAAACCGGCTCCGATACGCTGTTCGCCCTAAAGCGCAGCTATAACGGCGAAACTCTGCTTTCTTTCCACAATTTCTCCGCCGAACCGTCGAAAATCCCCGCCGCGCTCGTTCCGCAGAACGGCGAAGTGCTGCTCTCCTCCTACGACCGCGAGGGCGGCTACATCGGCCCCAATCTGCGCCCGTATGAATCGGTGATTTTCCGCGTATAACGGAGGTGCAGCATGATAATCACGGGTTAAAAATCCATGCGAACACAACCTGTTATGCTGTTTTTCCCCCAAAAATGAAACTATGCGAACAGAGATTGTGCGTGTTTTGATTTTTTAATTCCCTTCTAATTCAACGATTATCCCTGTAATTTAACAAATGCTTCTGTGATTTAACGATTACCTCAGCCGTTTAACGATTATGACGGTACATGAAGCCTCAATCCACATAAAACGCACAAACCCCGCCGCAGAATTGCCCTGCAGCGGGGTTCACTTATGTGCTGAAACAACCGAAAAGCCTAATTTCAAGCGGTTTTCGGGCATAGAAAAAGTCCACCGTAATTCTATCAAAATTACGGTGGACTTATGGTGGACCCGGAGGGATTCGAACCCTTGACCTCTGCGTTGCGAACGCAGCGCTCTCCCAGCTGAGCTACGGGCCCATATTCTGTTCAACAGCAAACATTATAACACAGTCTTTCAAAAAAATCCAGTCCTATTTTTTATTTTTCGCAATTTTCTGTATGCAAAAAGGGCCGACCGCTTTGGGCCGACCCTTTCCTCACAAATTATTCGTTTATTTTGCCGCTCATGATATCGAAACGCAGTTGATCGTGCCGCAGGATGGTCCAATCGGCCATATAGCCGAAATCGGAGAGGGCACGCGAGGAAAATCACACACCGCCGCCGGCTTCTTTGCTGATGGCATCGATGAAGGCAGGGATGAGCTGCTTTTTGCGAGAGACAACACCTTTAAGCCAGATGGTGCCCGCTTTCGGCGCACGGCCGAAGGCATCTTCAACGAGCATATCGGCGGACTCGCCGTAGCACATGAGGCGCGTGGACTCCTCGATGATATTCGTCAGCATGAAGAACATCATGGAAAGGCCGTGCTCGCGGCAGGACTTTTCGAGGTACGGGCGCAGGCGGCGCTCCAGCTCATCGAGCTCGGAGCCGCTCATGCTGTTGATCTGGCCGACACCGAACGTGACGTCGCCGAACTCGAACTTCTTGTAATCCTGATAGAAAATTTCTTCCGGAGTCTTATCCTTGAGGTTGCTGCCTGCGGTAAACATTTCGATACCGAAGCTCTGGCAATCGATGCCCGCAATGGCACTGAGCGCTTCCGCTGCGGCGCGGTCCAGCATGGTACAGGTAGGCGAACGGAACATGAGCGTATCGGACAAAATGGCGCTGCACAGAAGACCCGCGATCTGCGGCGGAACCTCGAAGCCCTTTTCTTTATAAATAGAATAGATGATGGTCGCCGTGCAGCCGACGGGCTCGTTGCGGAAATACACAGGCGCCATCGTCTCGAGGGAGCCGATGCGGTGGTGATCGATGATTTCCAAAATTTCTGCGTTTTCGATGTTTTCGACCGCCTGACTGCGCTCATTGTGATCGACTAAGATGACGGAGCGCTTGCGGATGCCAAGCAAGTTACGGCGAGAGATCATGCCGACGTACTTGCCGTTTTTATCGATAACCGGGAAATCGCGAATGCGGGTGTTCTGCATGGTATCTTTAATGGCATCGGTGTAATCGCTCGGGGTGAACGTGACGAGATCTTTCGTACGCATGAACGCCTTAACCGGCATGCACTGGCTGATGCGGTGCGCAACGGTGTACGTATCAAGCGGCGTAGTGAGCACGGCGCAGTTATTGTCGCGCGCGAGCTTCTGGATGCTGCGGGAGACCTCTGCGCCGAGGCAGACGAGGATACAGCCCGCGCCGGACTCAATGGCGGAAAGCTGCGATTCGTAACGGTTGCCGGTGATGACCATGTCGTCCTTTTCGATGTAGTTTTCCATGACGTCCGGGTTTGCGACGGCAATGACGACGTTGCCGTGCTCGAAAACGGCATCGGGGTCGCCGACGAGCATTTTGGCTTCCAGCGTTTCCAAAATGTTGCAGTACGGCGTTTTGGCTTTTGCAATCATGGTGCTGTCCTGATTTTCCATGTAGGACGTGGCAATGTCGTTGATGGTGATGATGCCGTCTAACACGTTGTTTGCATCGACGATGGGCAGCGTGACGGCGTTCATCTCTGCCATCATGCTCCACGCTTTTTTCATGGAAATGCCCTCGTTGATGCCGGGAATTTTGCGGATCTCCATATCGCGCACGCGGGTGCCGATATTGTTGACGTAGGTCGGCTGGCGCATGCCGAAGCGCTGGAGGACGTAGCTTGTCTCGGAGCTGATCTGCCCAGCGCGGGCGGCGACATAGTGATTTCCGTCATTTTCTTTATTTTTAACGTCCGCGTAGGCGATCGCCGAACAAATGGAATCGGTGTCGGGATTGCGGTGGCCTAAAACATAGACTTCTTTTCTCTCGCTCATGCGTATACCCCACTCAAGGTAAAATGTTGTTTTTAGTATAGCACAGATTTTCCGAAAAAGAAAGAAAAAGCGAACGGCCGAGGGAAATTTTTGCACACCGTTCGCAAGATTGTCGATTTTTGATTTTTGTCAAGGCGCCGTGTTATTTGCGGTCGAGCGTCAGACGGTTTGCGTTCCACACGGCAAAGGCGAGCAGCGCGGCAAACGCCATGAGGATAACGGGATAAATCTGCATACCGAGCAAGTCGCTGAGCTTGCCGAAGAACGCGGGCATCGTCATGCTGCCGACATAGGCGCACGCCATCTGCATACCCATGACCGCCTGCGCGTTTTCGGCGCCGAAACGCACGGGCGTTTGATGCAGAAGCCCAGGGTAAACGGGCGCACAGCCGAGCCCGATGAAAACAAGGCCCGCCACCGCCGAGAACTCGACCGGCACGAACAATAAAACCGTGCCAAACAGCACGCAGACGATGCCGATCGATACCATGCGGCGGTCGCCAAGCTTATCGGAGATAAAGCCGCTGAGGAAACGCCCCGCCGTGATGCCGATGTAAAACAGCGAAGCCATGGAGGCGGCGCTTTCCGCCGCAATATTGTGCCGCAGGACGAGGAAGCTGCTGGCCCAAAGCCCTGTGGTGCCCTCCAAAGCGCAATATAAGAAGAACGCGAGCATGGTGACGGGTGCGCCGGTCATTTTCAGCACACGGCGCAGGAAGGATTTCCCGCCTGTTTCCTCCGCCTCGCCTGCGGGCGTTTTCTTTCACAGCGGGCGCGAGAGAACAAGCACGATCGTCAGCGCGAGCTGAATGAAGAACACCACGCGGTAGCCGGCGCCGAAGGAATAGCCGCCCGTGAGGCACGCACCCATGATATACGGCCCGGCCATGGCGCCGAGACCCCAGAAGCAATGCAGCCAATTCATGTGGCCGGAGCGGTAATACAGGGCGATGTAATTATTCAGAGCGGCATCTACACTGCCCGCGCCGAGCCCGTACGGCACCGCCCAAACACAAAGCTGCCAGAACGCGCCGGCCGAAGAAAAGCCGAATAGTCCCAGCGCCGTCAGGCCGACGCTGATGACCGTGACGAGATGCGTGCCGAGCCTGCGCACGGCGCGGTCGCTCATCAGGCTGGAGATGACCGTGCCGCAGGAAATAATCATGCTGACAATGCCCGCATAGGACACCGGAACATTCATGACCCGGTACATCGTCGGCCACGCCGAGCCGAGCAGGGCATCCGGCAGACCGAGACTGATAAATGCGGCGTAGATGACCGCAAGCAACAAAGAAAACATATCGATTCCCCTTAATTTTTTGTCTTTAAATCTTCGGATAAGAATTGCAAAAGCACATCGGCTTTGCTATACTGAATACTAATATAACGTATTTTAACGATGTTTCATAGCAAAATCGGTTTAAAAAATACAAATATATCGTATATCTTGACAAAATGCGGAGGACAGCATGATTCCGAAATTCAGAATACACGGCGACGGCGCAGAGCTTGTGCCGTATACGGTGCCGGAGCTTTTCTTTTTTGCGGGCGGACGCACTTTGTGCTTCGACGCAGCGCGCGAGGGCGACGCCATCGGCCACTGGCACGACGAAATCGAATTATTATATGTAACGGAAGGCAGCATGGTGTACAATGTGAACGGCACACGCTGCACGGTGCACGAGGGCGAGGGGATTTTTATCAACACGCGGCAGCTGCATTTTTTTGAAGAAAGCCGTTGCACCTACCGATGCGTGCTGCTGCACCCCATGATGCTATGCGCCAACACGTATTTGGAGGAGACGTACATTACGCCCGTGACAAAAAACGCCGCTTTCCCCTGCTGCATCTTAAAGCCGGAAAAAGAAAAAAGCGGCGGTGCTTTGGCGCTGATCGAGGCGCTTTTCGACGAAGCGGACAAACACAATCTGCTGCGCCTGCAAAGCCTTTCCTACGCGGTGTGGGACGAGATCTGCCGGCTGGCACCGAAGCCCGAAAACACGGTTTCCGAAAGCAGCCGGCTTTCGGCCGTAAAAAACATGATGCACGCCATACACAGCGGCTATGCGGAAAAGCTGACGCTGGAAGAGATTGCGGGCGCGGGGCATGTATGCAAAAGCGCGTGCGAAAAGCTGTTTCACACGTATCTGCACTGCACGCCGGTCGAATATCTTCAGCGGTTTCGCCTGCAAAAGGCGGCGGAGCGCCTGTGCAAAACGGAAACGCCCGTGGCGCAGATCGCGTTGGACTGCGGATTCTCGGGCGCGAGCTATTTTACCGGGTGCTTCAAAAAAATCTATGGCTGCACGCCGAAAGCGTACCGCAGCAGCCGCAAAAACACGAAAGCGTAAAAATGCAAACCGAGCCGTGCTTTTTCAGTCGGACTCGGTTTGCATTTTGTTTCGGATCACAGGTCTTTCTGCATGATGTAGTCGTTCATCACGAAGCCGCTGCCGATGTCGGTGACGACGGCGTCCGTTTGATGAAAACCGAAGTATTTGTAGACTTCGATGGCGTGAAAATTCTTTTTGTTGACGGTGAGATAGATTGCGGGGAGTTTTTCCGCCTGACAGAGCGTTTCGATGAAATCGAACGCGGCGCGCGGCAGGCCGCGGCTGCGATGAGCGGCGGAAACGTAGAGCTTGCTCAGGAACATTTTGCCCTCTTTGTGCGGCACAAGGCCGATGAAGCCCGCGGGCACGCCGTCGTCGAGCATCATATAATAGACGTAGCCCGCGCTTTCCATCTGGCGGTGGATGGCCGGGACGGACTGGAATTTTTCGATCATGT